>DNNY01000014.1 GCA_003497765.1 Oceanospirillaceae bacterium | reverse complement strand
ACTACTGCTGCACCAGCTGTACAAGATGCCATTATCGGTGTATCTGTGCCTAACTTGACTGGTGGCTTATCTTCCATGATGCCTAACCACCACATCTCTAAGCCAGTTCTAATTGGTGAAATCCAAGACGATGGTCAGTTTGAAGTTGTTTCCTCTACTAGTGGTCTAGTGGTTGGTGATGCTTGGTCTGACTTCCTACCTGGTTCTAAAGACCTGATTGCTGATTGGCGTGCGCCTCTATCCTGTGGTAACTACAACGTCACAACAGGTAAGTGTTCTGGTCAGAACTTCTAATTACATAGGCTATTTATAGCTTATTGACCCAGTTCAAAGGGAGCGCTAAGCGCTCCCTGTTTCTATTATTAGGATGTGTGCATGTTGTATATGAGGCTTAAAAAAGTTTTGTACTGGGGCATGGGGTGTTTGCTAATGCTGTTAGCAAGCTTAACCCAGGCTGGTGAAGCTGAATTTATTGCCCACGAACAGGCTTTAATTAAGGCCGAGTTTGAGCAAAAAGAACAAATTATGGCGGCATGGTATGCAGCCGATACACAGCAGGCAGTAGACCTCATGGAATTAATGCTTGCCAGTCAGTTGTATTATCATAAGAAAGAAAAACGTTTATACAAGGTAATCGATGCCAGCACAGGTGCTGTGGCTGACCGTCTTATTGATGGTGAACCTGTCACCATTACCAAAAAACGTGATTTTAAACGAGTAAGTATTAATAATTACTTACGAACCTTATTCTTACAAGATATCGCCAAGGCGGGTTTAACGGCTGCTGAACCAGAACAGCGTATAGCAGCAGCTGAAGCCATAGTAGGTAATACCGACCCAGATCTAATGGCAACTGTGGCAGGTTTGCGGGCCCAAGAAACCAACGCTGATGTGCAGTTAGCATTTGAATTAGTATTGGCCGTTGCTAATTTGCAGTCAGCCGATGCAAGCCAGCAGCTAGCAGCTATCGAAACCCTCGGTGATAGCCTGCAACCGGCTGCATTAAATGCGCTTAAGGAATTTTTAGCCTCTAATCCAGAATCTGACTTGGCGCCTATAGCCAATAAGGCAGTGGATAGTATCAATGGCAAAATAGATTTTTATAATGGTGTAGAAACCCTCTACTTTGGTTTAAGTTTGGGTTCAGTACTGGTTCTTGCTGGTATTGGTCTGGCCATTACTTTTGGTGTGATGGGGGTCATTAATATGGCCCATGGCGAACTGATTATGATCGGTGCCTATACCACCTATGTTATTCAACTACTGATGCCCAACCATATAGGTTGGTCTTTATTAGTCGCCGTGCCAGCAGCCTTTGTGGTGTCTGGCCTAGTCGGCATTTTATTAGAACGCGGGGTGATCCGATTCCTCTATGGCCGACCTTTGGAAACCTTGTTAGCCACTTTCGGTATTTCCTTGATATTGCAACAAGCAGTAAGAAGTATTTTCTCACCCTTAAACCGCAGTGTTGAAACACCTTCTTGGATGTCTGGATTAATTGAAATTAATCCCCTTTTATCACTAACCCAGAGTCGGATGTACATTATTGTTTTCTGTCTACTGATTTTCTTCCTCTTGCTAGCCATTATGAAGCGCACCCGTTTGGGGCTGCAGGTAAGGGCTGTGTCTCAGAACCGCAATATGGCACGTGCCATGGGTGTGCGTTCGGAATGGGTGGATGCACTTACTTTTGGACTAGGTTCTGGTGTGGCTGGTATTGCCGGCGTGGCACTATCTCAACTTACTAATGTTGGCCCTAATATGGGTCAGGCCTACATTATTGACTCCTTTATGGTCGTGGTGTTTGGTGGCGTTGGCAACTTGTGGGGCACCCTGGTTGCTGGTCTAAGTTTAGGGGTTGCAAACAAACTATTAGAACCATGGGCTGGGGCAGTGTTGGCCAAGATTTTGGTGCTAATTTTTATTATCTTATTTATACAAAAACGTCCCCGTGGATTATTCCCACAACGTGGACGTGCGGCAGAGGACTAAGTGAAAATGATACGTTTACTTGACCAGGACCGTGGTGGCAAATGGCTAATTGGCAGCTTGTTGTTGGCGATTGTGCTAGTGCCAATCTTGAATTCTTTACCGGAAAGCTCAAGCTTGCATATTCCGACTTATTCCATCAGTTTGTTGGGCAAATACTTAACCCTTGCCTTGCTGGCTGTAGCCGTTGATTTAGTGTGGGGTTATCTCGGTATTCTTACCCTTGGCCATGCGGCGTTTTTTGCTCTTGGTGGCTATGCCATGGGCATGTATCTAATGCGTCAGATTGGTGATCGGGGGGTATATGGTAACCCTGATTTGCCTGATTTTATGGTGTTCTTAAATTGGCAGGAGCTACCTTGGTTTTGGCATGGTTTTGACCAGTTTTGGTTAGCGGTCATTATGGTGATGCTGGTGCCTGGCATATTGGCTTTTGTGTTTGGCTTTTTGGCTTTTCGTTCACGGGTATCTGGGGTTTATCTGTCGATTATTACCCAAGCTATGACCTTTGCCTTAATGTTGGCCTTCTACCGCAATGAAATGGGTTTTGGTGGCAATAATGGCCTCACCGACTTTAAAGATATTTTAGGCTTCAGCTTGCAAAGTGATCAAACCAAAATCGGTTTGTTTATTGCCAGTGCCATTGCCTTAATTTTGGGCTATTTACTATGTCGAGCCATCACCACAAGTCGCGCTGGCAGGGCTGTTGTGGCCGTCCGCGATGGTGAATCACGGGCTCGATTTATGGGTTATCGGGTAGAAAATATCAAACTTTGGGTGTTTACCTTCTCGGCTGTTTTGGCGGGTGTCGCTGGGGCTTTATATGTGCCGCAAGTAGGTATTATTAACCCCAATGAATTTTCCCCAATTAACTCTATTGAAGTTGTGGTATGGGTAGCTGTAGGTGGCCGAGCAACTTTATATGGAGCCGTACTGGGAGCCATCTTGATTAACTACGCCAAATCTTATTTTACCGTGGAGTTACCCGATATCTGGTTATTTGCCCTCGGTGGTTTATTTGTTCTAGTGACCCTGTTGTTACCTCGTGGGGTAACCGGTTTATTAAAACGTAAGGAAGTCGAGTAATGGAAATAGATTTTGAAAATGAAGCCAAAAACTACCCTGAACGCGGCCAAGTATTTGACTTTTTAACCCCTGAGCAGAACCCTGCATTAAATGTAGATAAGTCAGTTCTTCTCTATATAGAGTCCTTATCAGTCTCTTTTGATGGCTTTAAGGCTATAAATGATCTCAATTTGTATATTCGGGATGGTGAACTGCGTTGCATTATTGGCCCTAATGGGGCAGGTAAAACCACCATGATGGATATTATTACTGGTAAAACCAAACCCGATTCTGGCTTAGCTTATTTTGGCCAAACCATCAATCTATTGGAGATGGATGAACCAGCTATAGCCCAAGCGGGCATAGGTCGTAAATTTCAAAAGCCAACGGTATTTGAAAATCTCAGTGTCTGGGAAAACCTTGAGTTAGCCATGGCTCAATCCCGTGATTTTTTAAGTTTGCTACGTGCCAAGATGAGTGTCGAGCAAATGATGGAAATGAGCGAAATTTTGGCCTTAATTGGCCTTGAAGAGCAAATCGATAAGCCCGCTGGTGCCCTTTCACATGGCCAAAAGCAGTGGCTAGAAATTGGCGCCTTACTAATGCAAAAGCCACGTTTGTTGTTAGTGGACGAGCCCGTAGCGGGTATGACGCATCAGGAAATGGATAAAACCGCTGAGTTATTACGTTCTTTAGCAGGCAGACACTCAGTAGTAGTGGTTGAGCATGATATGGAATTTGTTCGTAACTTATCCGAGGGTGGTAAGACCGTTAGTGTCTTGCACCAAGGCTCTGTGTTAGCAGAAGGCACCATGGCGCAAATTCAGGATGATGAGCGTGTTAAGCAGGTATATCTGGGAGAATAAAGCATGCTCAAGGTAGAAAAAATAAATCAATTTTATGGTCAAAGCCATATTCTTTGGGATCTAGATCTAGACGTTAAAAAAGGTCAATGTACCGTCTTAATGGGCCGTAATGGTGTGGGCAAAACCACACTCTTAAATTGTATAATGGGGCAGTTAAAAATCGCTAGTGGTGATATCTTACTTGAAGATCAAGACCTCACCCGTCTTAGTGTCGAGGCACGACCTGGCTTGGGTATTGGTTATGTACCTCAGGGTCGACAAATATTTCCACTGTTAACGGTGGAAGAAAATTTGCAGATTGGCTTGCCAGTATTGCCCCGTGGGCAGCGCTTTATTGCGCCATATATATTTGACTTGTTCCCAGTACTTAAAGATATGTTGTCGCGTCGCGGTGGTGACTTAAGTGGCGGGCAGCAACAGCAATTAGCTATTGCTCGGGCGTTGGTGGTCAATCCAAAATTACTGATTCTTGATGAGCCAACAGAGGGGATTCAACCTAATATCGTGCAAGAAATTGGCGATATTATTGGTAAGTTAAATCAAGAATTAGGGCTAACTGTATTGCTAGTTGAGCAAAAGTTGCCTTTTGCTAGACGCGTTGGTGATCATTTTTGTATTTTAGATCGTGGTCGTAGTGTCGCTCATGGTAGTATAGACGACTTAGACGATAATCTAGTTAGACAGTACTTAACAGTTTAGAATAACACTATGAAACACATGTCTTCACGAGCCAGCTGGCAAGCTGAGCTGGCTCTGGAATTTGCGCCTCGAGCGGACAAAACGCGCCTTGTGAGTTCACATAGGCGGGGCCCATTGGCTGTCCAGCGGCCGTTTTTTCCAGAGGGCAATCTAAACCATACCTATTTGTTACATCCGCCTGGTGGTGTTGTAGGTGGTGATAAGCTTGATATCAATATTCAAGTAGAGCCCCAAGCCCAGGTATTAATTACCACCCCCGGTGCAACTAAGTTTTATCGTTCGGCGGGTGCCCAAGCCCAGCTGCAGCAAAATTTGCATATTGCCAATGGCGCATCACTTGAGTGGATGCCACTGGAAAATATATTTTTCCCAGGTACTAA
>DNNY01000128.1 GCA_003497765.1 Oceanospirillaceae bacterium | reverse complement strand
TATATGGCAGTTCCAGGATCAATAAATAGACTATTATTTTATCGACTTACAAGAAATATTGATACTTAAAAACGACCTTTATGATTAATTTACAATAGCGCCTCTTGTCCGGCACCTAAGTGGTGATTTAATATGAGCGCCACTTTAACAAACAACCGAGAAATCGCCATGAAAAAGCCCGTCAGCGCCGAAAAACATCAACAACGCATGGCAAAAGTAAAAGAAAAAATTGACCAGAAAATTGCTTCGGCAGACAAGCAGCAAGGGATCATTATTGTTCTGACCGGCAATGGTAAGGGCAAAAGTAGTTCTGCCTTTGGTATGCTGGCCAGAAGTCTAGGCTATGGTTATCAATGCTCCGTTATTCAATTTATCAAAGGTGCATGGGAGTGTGGCGAAGAACTGTTTTTTGCTGAACATCCTAAAGTTGACTACCATGCTCTTGGCGCTGGGTTTACTTGGGAGACCCAGAATCGTGAAGCTGATCAATTAGCGGCTAGTAAAGCCTGGGAAATGGCCCAGGAGCGCCTAATGAATCCAGACTTTAATCTGGTTATTCTGGATGAATTGACCTATATGTTTACCCAAGGATTACTAGACTTAGATAGTGTTATCGAAACTTTACAACAACGCCCCGCCCATCAAAATGTCGTTATAACTGGTCGTGGTGCACCTGAGGCATTACAGGAAGTAGCCGATACCGTAAGTGAAATAAAAGACGTCAAACACGCTTTTCGACAAGGCATCATGGCACAACGCGGCATCGAGTACTAAAATTCGATCAAACCAATGGCATTAGTTGGGCTTTTTGCATAGCCACTTTTGTACATATGGGCTGTTGGCATAAATTAATGCTAAAAAAAGGCGACCTGAACCAAGTTCAGATCGCTAAGACGCCACATAAATGTGGAAAGCCCTGTCATCCTAACAGCCACTTTTACTCGCCACCATAGAAGCGAGAAAGTTTAGGAAAAATTCTGAGAAAAAAGCCTATATGCACTGACATATTTTGCTATACAAGCCTATTGCCCTTAAACTAGCGGGCGTTGGCCACTGCCTAACGAGACGAGAAAATATATGAATATCGGTATCTTTTTTGGTTCCACTACAGGTAATACTGAAGATGTCGCCGAACAGGTGCAAGAATTTTTAGCCCCTCACCCAGCGCAATTACATAATATTGCCACCGAGCCAGTTACTTTGATGCAAGACTATGACCTAGTGATATGTGGTATTCCCACTTGGGATTATGGTGAGTTACAAGCCGACTGGGAAGATATTTGGGATGAGCTAGACACCTTGGATCTATCTGATACCCATATAGCTATCTTTGGTTGTGGTGATCAGATTGGTTATCCAGAATGGTATCAAGATGCCGTAGGTATGTTACACGCTAAGCTGTGTAACCGGGGCGCACAGGCAATTGGCTATTGGTCAACGGAAGGCTATAAATTTGAACAATCAAAAGCAGTCATTAATGATAGTCACTTTGTTGGCTTGGCTGTTGATGAAGATAATCAGCACGAGTTAACCGAGGAGCGTGTTTCCACTTGGTGTGAACAAATTATAGAAGAGTACCTTTCTAAGATTTAATTAATTATAGAGAAGGTAAAATTTAGGGTATAATAATTTATAGGATTAATTGTCCAAGCTAGAATGCTACCATTCACAAGAAAGCATTTTGCCACAATCTTATAATAATAAAGGACGCATTATGTACCCTAAAAACAGTGGCTGGAACCGTTTCTGGTTTGCCATGATATTTTCCCTTAAAGGCTTAGCCTACTGCTTTCGTAGTGAAGCTGCCATGCGGGAATACACAGTTATTTTTCTGATTTCAATACCAGTAGCTCTGTATCTTGGTGAAAACCCAGTCGAACGTATTTTGCTAATCGGTAGTGGGTCCTTGGTACTTATTATTGAACAGTTAAATTCAGCTATTGAAGCCACCCTTGATCGTATTAGCACCGAGCATCATGATCTCACTGGTGCTGCCAAGGATATGGGATCGGCTGGGGTCTTTTTAGCCGTGTTGCTATTTGTTTATACCTGGGGCGAGTTTCTGTTGCGCTTATGGCAGACTAGCCCTTAATTAGGCCAGTCTACTCGCAATAGCGATCACCGTAATTAGAAGGCAAAATGCTCCGCCGCCAAATCCTGCAAATTATCTGCGCCACTAAGCATCGCTGCCATATGGGCTCCGGCGCGTGGTAATAGACGGGCAAAATAAAAACGTGCGGTAAATAGTTTAGCTTGGTAGAAATCAGCCTCAGTGGTCTCTGCTGCCAAGGCCCTTTGTGCCGCCTTAGCCGCCTTGGCAAACAAGAAGGCGTTGGTGATATAGCCAGCATACATCAGATAATCCACAGCCGCAGCGCCCACCTCATCTCGATTCTTCATGGCCTTCATACCAATTTGCATGGTGTAGTCACCCCACTCTTTATTTAATTTCGCTAACGGCGCCACAAATTCTTGCATATCAGCATCTTCAGCATGGGCTTTGCAAAAACGATGAATCTGCTTAGTAAAGGCGCGCAGGGTTTCACCTTGGGTCATTAATACTTTACGGCCAAGTAAGTCCAGTGCCTGAATACCTGTAGTGCCCTCATAGATGGTCGAAATACGGGCATCACGGACTAATTGCTCCATGCCATATTCACGAATAAAGCCATGGCCACCAAAACACTGGATACCCAAGTTGGCGCTTTCTACTCCGGTTTCAGTCATAAAGGCTTTAGCGATCGGGGTTAATAAAGCCAACAGCATTTCCGCCTCTTTTTTGGCTTCAGGATCCGCACCACGATTAGCTGTATCATTGAGCTGGGCGGCATAATACACCAACATGCGGCCACCTTCGGCAAAGGCTTTCTGGGTAAGTAACATACGCCGCACATCAGGATGGACAATAATGGGATCAGCTGGCTTTTCAGGCGCCACCGGGCCATTTAATGCGCGCATTTGTAAGCGCTCTTTGGCGTACTCTAACGCACCTTGGAAAGAACCTTCGGCGGCGCATAAACCTTGCACAGCTGTGCCAATACGAGCGGTATTCATAAAGGTAAACATACAATTAAGGCCTTTATTAGGTGGCCCAATTAAATAGCCTTTAGCCCCATCAAAGTTCATCACACAGGTGGCATTACCATGGATACCCATTTTTTCTTCAATGGTGCCGCAATTCACGCCATTGCGCTGGTCTAGACTGCCATCGTCATTAACATTAACTTTGGGCACAATAAACAGGGAAATACCTTTAGTACCAGCTGGCGCATCGGGCAATCTTGCCAATACAATATGGACAATATTTTCCGCCATATCGTGTTCGCCTGCTGAGATAAATATCTTGGTGCCCGTAATCTTATAGCTACCATCGTCTTGTGGTTCTGCTTTAGTACGCAGTAATCCCAAATCAGTACCGCAATGGGACTCAGTTAAACACATGGTACCTGTCCAACGACCCTCAACTAGGGGTAATAGATAGGTTTGCTTTTGCGCTTCGGTACCATGTTCCTGCAAGGTATTCATGGCACCGTGGCTAAGGCCGGGATACATACTCCAGGCCCAGTTAGCAGTGCCCGATAGTTCATTTAACATGGTGCCCAAGGATTCTGGTAGACCTTGGCCACCTAACTCAGGATGGTGGGCAAGAGAAGGCCAGCCGGCTGCAACAAATTGACTATAGGCTTCTTTAAAGCCAGATGGAGTGGTGACTGTACCTTCATGCCAAGTACAACCTTCAGCATCACCACTGGCATTCAGCGGGGCGAGGACATTTTCAGCAAACTTGGCACCTTCTTCCATAATGGCGTCGATCATATCAGCATCAACATCCTCACCACCAGGAATAGATTGATAATGTTGCGCCATTTCCAGCACTTCGTGCATAACAAACTGGATATCGCGGCGCGGGGCACGGTAAGTAGGCATGATTACTCCGAGGGCTATTCAAACGTATGTTTGAAAAATACCTCAAATCAGGGGCAGTA
>DNNY01000061.1 GCA_003497765.1 Oceanospirillaceae bacterium | reverse complement strand
AAATAATAGCCAACTATCTATTTTTAACATTGTCCGTAAAGTTTCAAAGTCAGCCACTAGCTTATCTGTGGTGTTGGCTACTAAACTGGCATGGGGCAGTGATTTGCCCGCACCCCGCTGGTCAACCATCGTAATATTATAAACACTGGGGTCAAAAAACCGCCTCGTCATGGGGCTACAGCCACCCCCTGGGCCACCATGGACGACCAACACAGGAATACCCCAAGGATTGCCACTCTGTTCCACATACAGACTATGGCCATCACTCACATCAAGAAAAAATTCTCGATAGGGGTTAAATTCAGGATATAAATTTTGCATTGTGCATTTGCTACCCATTAAAGCCTTTCATTTACCCATGCTAACATCATGCTCTGTATGACCCAAGAGACAGATATAAATCAAATAATAGGCCTAATGACAGGAATAGATTCTATTTCCCTAGTAGACAGGCAAAGTATGGCGTTTTTAACAAAGCTCAGGGCGACTTTTGCTATTATTATTAACCAATACAGCCTACAATAGCAGCAGTGAGATGTTCCACCCTGCGGCAGGGTGGTTAATGGGAAGCAACAGCAACATTACGGCGCACCGGTGTTGCCTAGCACTGCCCCCGCAACGGTTAGGAGTCCGATACCAGCACTCACTATTAACACCATATTCGCACGGCGGGTGCGAGAGGGTTTTACTTTGTTATATATTTCTGAGGCATATGCCTTACAGATTCAGGCTTCCGCGCACCTCTGTAATGTCAATCGCAGCGGGAGACCTGCTCCATGAAACCGAATTTTCCTTTTACCGCAGTGGTCGGCCAAGGGCAAGTTAAGCTCGCCTTAACTTTGCTGGCCATCGACCCCGTGATTGGTGGCGTTTTAGTCAGTGGCCCCCGGGGCAGTGCCAAATCAACTCTTGCCAGAAGTCTGGCAGACCTACCCATTAACGGGCTAAAAAAACTCGTTACTTTACCCCTTGGTAGCACTGAAGAAATGGTCACCGGTACCCTTGATCTACAACAGGCTTTAGGTGAACAACAAGTCGCCTTTGCCCCAGGGCTATTAAGTAAAGCCCATCAAGGCCTACTCTATGTTGACGAAGTTAATTTACTACCTGATAGCTTGGTAGATCTATTATTAGATGTTGCTGCCAGCGGCATTAACCGTATTGAACGTGATGGCATTAGCCATGAACATGCTGCTGAATTTGTGCTGATGGGCACCATGAATCCCGATGAAGGTGAGCTTCGCCCACAACTACTCGATCGCTTTGGCTTTGGCGTGGCATTAGCTAACCACTATTCAGCCCAAGAGCGAGTTGAAATTGTGCGTCGTCGGCAAGCGTTTGATAATAATGCAGAAGCGTTTATTGCCAACTATGCTGAGCAACAAACACAACTCGTTACAGATATTCATCAAGCCCAAGCTTTATTGCCCTCGGTGACCATAAATGATGAGTTGCGTCTGGCCATTGCTGAAGCCTGTGTGGCAGCGCAAGTTGATGGCGTGCGTGGCGATCTGGTATGGCTGCGGGCAGCCTGTGCCCATGCCGCTTGGCAGCAGCGTTCCAAAGTCACACCAGAGGATATCGATGCCGTCGCTGAGCTAGTATTGATGCATCGTCGCCAACAACCACCTCAATCACCACCTCCAACTAACCACTTTGATAATAGCCCAGCAAAGCGGCCGTCGTCTGATAAAAACAATCAGACCCTTAGTGATAATGACTGGGGACAGATGCAACCAGAAATGCAACTGACTGGCCAAGCGCGCAGTATCGAGGTTAACACCAAGACCCAGTATAACTTCAAAGACCATGCTAGTAAGCTAACTAGTCAAGGCACCCTATCCCATGGCAAAGGCCGCAGCACCAGTCGCTGGTCGCAACGTATCAACTGGTTTGCTAGTTTTATAGCTGGCCGTGGCAAGCAGCCAGAGCTGCGCTATCGGCGCCAGCGCGGAGCTGATCCCACCCTGCATTTAGTGTTACTGGATACCTCAGCCTCAACCTTATCAGGCCAAGGCCAGTCTCAAGCCAAAGGGTTAGTAGAAGGTATCGGCCAACAAGCCTATTTAGCCCGCCAGCAAATGCTAGTACTGAGCTTTGGTAATGACAAGGTAGAGCCCCTAATGGCTTGGGGGCGGGCACCAAAAACTATGCGCTCCTTGTTAAATACTATTAGCGCTGGTGGTGGCACACCTTTAAGACAGGCTTTGCAACAAGCACAGGCTTATGGACATCAGCTACTAAGACGTAACCCAGCTACCCGCATTATTAACTACATTATTACCGACGGTCGTGTACAACAAGATATAACAGGGTTGCAACTACCGGGCACGAGCGTGTTAGTTGATACCGAACAAAGCCAAATAAAACGCGGTAAGGGTCAACAAATTGCCCACCATTTGGGGGCTGATTATTTCACCCTTACCCAAGCCCAACAAGTTAACTAAAAATCACCTATGACTACCAAAACACATGAACAAAGAATGGCGGCGAAAAAAGCTGTTATTGATGCCCGCATTGCTAAGGCAACGGAAGAACGTGGCATCGTTATTTTGCTACGCGGCAATGGCAAGGGGAAAAGCAGCTCTGCTTTTGGCACTCTTATGCGTAACTTAGGCCATGGTAAAACCGGTGCTGTGGTGCAGTTTGTTAAAGGTCGAATTGCCACGGGCGAACACAAATTCTTTCAAGCTTTTACCAATATTCCTTGGCATATTATGGGGCATGGTTTTACTTGGGAAACCCAAGATAAAGAACGCGATATTGCGGCAGCCGAAAAAGCTTGGGAGGTCACCCAAGAATTGTTGCAGGATGACAGTATCGACATGCTAGTACTAGATGAGATGGCCTATATTTTTAAATATAAGTACCTACCCATTGAGCCGGTTTTGGCGGCGCTTAAGCAGCGCCCTAAGCATCAAACTGTGATTATTACGGGTCGCGTTATGCCCGATGCGCTAGTGGAATATGCCGATACAGTTAGCACGGTTAAAGATGATGGCCATGCTTTCCGCCTCGGGGTGAAAGCACAGGCAGGGATCGAATACTGATGACCGCCACCGCAACTGCCCATTGTCCTGCCCTATTTTTAGCGGCGCCTGCTTCTGGCCA
>DNNY01000178.1 GCA_003497765.1 Oceanospirillaceae bacterium | reverse complement strand
ACATCAAAGCCAGGTTGAATCTCATCTTCCTTAAACATATCAAAGGCAGGTTGATTTAAAATTTCCCGCGTCAGCCGGATAGTATCACGCCAATCTTGGCGGTCTTGTTCATGGGTCAGATAATTAAACACAATCTCTGGCGCCTCAGCCATATCTGCAGAATGAATATGCACATGGCCGCGACTGGACGGCTTGTTGGGCCCAACATGCACTTGATAGCCATGACCACTAAACGCTGCCTGACCATCGTAGCGCATGGCTGCAGGCAGAAAATGATATTGAATATTAGGCCACTGCAAACCAGCACGGGAACGGATAAAACCACAAGACTCAAAGTGATTGGTTGCCCCCAAGCCGGATTTAAATAAAAGCCAACGGGCACCAATTAAGCCCATATTAAAATAATCGAGTTTGGAATTGAGGCTGATGGGTTGTTTACAACGATACTGAAAGTAAACCTCAAGGTGATCTTGCAGGTTCTCACCAACACCAGGCAGTTCATGCAATACCGGCACTCCCGCTGCTTCTAATACTGACTTAGGGCCAATACCTGAAACCTGCAACAGCTGTGGTGAAGCAATGGCTCCCGCACTGAGGATAACTTCTTTGTGCGCCATAACTGTTTTGGCTTTACCAGCTTGTTTATAAGCTACTCCCGTTGCCCGTTTGCCCTCAAATAAGACTTTTTGCACGGTCACTTTGCTTAACACCGTCAGATTTTTACGGCGCCGAGCAGGCTTTAAATATGCATTAGCAGTGGACGCACGTACACCTTTGTCCACATTCATATGCATGGCCCCAAAACCTTCTTGTTGATAACCATTAAAATCAGATGTAGTGGGATAGCCAGCTTGCTCACCAGCATCAATAAATGCCTGATACAAAGGGTTTAGGCGCATATTATTACCGCCACAGGTGCCCACGGGACCATCCCCACCACGATAGGTATCTGCTCCATCCTGCCAGGTTTCCGCTCGCTTAAAATAGGGTAGGCAATCAGCATAGCTCCAACCATCAGCACCCTGTTGCTGCCACTCATCATAATCCATGGCATGGCCACGCACATAGACCATACCGTTTATGGAAGAAGAGCCACCCATAACTTTGCCACGGGGACAATGCATGATCCGTTCGTCTAAGCCAGATTCTTGTTCCGTATGAAACTGCCAAGCATACTTTTCCGTATTCATGGGATAAGACAAGGCCGTAGGCATTTGAATAAAAATGCTACGATCACTACCCCCTGCCTCTAACAGCAAGACGCGATAATTGCCACAAGCGGTGAGACGATCAGCTAGCACACAGCCAGCAGAACCTGCACCAACAATAATATAATCAAAATCTTGTGACATGCTGTCTAAGCTCCATTATTCGTTTATTGCCCATGGGCATCCCTTTTGCCTTATCTACTTGGCCTAGAGGGTGGCATGGTTTTATTTACCAAGGTGCCATATTAATCTGATCAGGAAAGGCCTGACAAGACAAATAGGACAGTGTAGAGTAGGGAAACCATACAAGCATAGGTAATACCATGATTACAGGCTACTTTACGCATCCGGACTGCCAACAACATGATATGGGTGCTGGCCATCCAGAAAGCCCCCAACGTCTGCGTGCGATTAATGAGCTGTTAGAAGCCGGTGGTCTGTTGCACGACTTGCAAGCTATCCACCCAGCACCAGCTGAAAAAGCAGATTTATCCATGGCTCACAGTGCTAGCAGTATCCAACTGGTGCATGATAGGTCGCCAATCACTGGCATTGTGAGTCTTGATGCTGATACCAGTATGAATGCCCACTCCCTTGATGCTGCCCTGCTTGCTGCAGGCGCAGGCCTTGCAGCCACCAAGGCTGTGCTAGAGGGAAAAATCAATAATGCTTTTTGTGCGGTAAGGCCACCGGGACATCATGCTGAACATGATTTACCGATGGGGTTTTGTTTATTTAATAATATTGCTATTGCTGCCCTCTATGCCCTGCAACAGGACAATATTGAGCGCGTAGCGATTCTAGATTTTGATGTTCATCATGGTAATGGCACAGTGGATATTTTTGCTAATGATCCACGGGTTCTAGTATGTTCAAGTTATCAGCATCCCCACTACCCTATGCGCCATCATGACACCCTGGCTGAGCACCTAATACATTGTCCCCTCGAAGCTGGCAGTGGTAGTCGAGAATTTCGGCACGCCATTGAGCAGCATTGGTTGCCTGCCTTGCAAAGCCATAAACCTGATATGATTTTTGTTTCGGCTGGCTTTGATGCCCATCGCCTCGACCCGTTGGCCAATCTAAATTTAGTCGAAGCCGATTATGCGTGGGTAACTGAACTGATTATGGATCAAGGGCGCAGCCATGCTCAGGGTAGGCTAGTGAGTATGCTTGAGGGAGGTTATCATTTGCAGGCTCTGGCTGCCTCCGTTGAGCAACATATAAAAACCCTGCGTGGGTTATAAATAGGACTCCATTAAAGATGCGAATTATAAAAATAATAAGTGCAAGTTTACTGCTAATAATAGTGGCTTTAACTATTCTAGTTTGGGCCATTACCTTTCATCCCCCACCACTGCAAAATGAAAAAGTTTATAACCACCCTGATGCACCTATGCTGCAAGGCGGGCAAAACTTAAAAGTGTTGAGTTGGAATGTGCAATATATGGCGAGTAAGAACTATGAATTCTGGTATGACCGTATTGATGGTAGCGGCCCAGATTTACGCCCTAGCCGCGAGGATATTGAGGCCACATACCAAGAGGTGGTTAGGGTTATTGAGGCCCAAAACCCCGATATTATTTTGCTGCAAGAACTCCATGATGGAGCGGTGCGCACAGATTATGAAGACCAATTACAACGCTTGCTAGGAATGTTACCCAAGGACTATGCAAACTACACCGAAGCTTTTTATTGGCAAGCTGACTTTGTGCCCTTACCGCAAATAATGGGATCTGTTGGCATGAAGCTGGCCGTTATATCCAAATACCGAATCGATACGGCATTAAGGCACCAGTTGGCGACCATTAAAACCTTCCCACTGTATGATGAATTTAACTTTAAACGCGCTATTCAAGAAGTCCAAATACCCGTCTATGGTGGCCAACCTTTAACCCTTATGAACACCCATTTTGATGCTTTTGCCCAAGGCTCAGACACTATGCAGCAACAAGTTGCCTATCTAAAGGCGCTATTAAGCCAGAAAGACCAAGCTGAGCCTTGGTTAATCGCCGGTGACTTTAACTTACTGCCACCTGGTCAATACAAGCTATTACCTGAGGCTGATCGTGATTACTACCAAGCTAATTCCGAATTAGCCAGTATCTACGATGGTTTTAAAGTAGTGCCGAGCATCGAACAAGCCACGGGAGAAAATGCCAAACAGTGGTTTACCTATTTCCCTAATCGAAAGGAAGCCGTTGCACCTGACCGGACCATAGATTTTTTTGTCCATGCTGACAATCTAGATGATTTAAAGGTTGAGGTATTACAGGAAAACACTTGGCATATTTCCGATCACCTACCCATGGTCGCCAAATTTACCGTGCCTGAATAATTAAACATACGGAGAAACCTAGCTATGCAAGGGCCATACAGCCACATTCACAAAAGTTATAGCATAGCCATTCTATATACCCTTGAGGCCTAATCTGCTATATTGCGCGCCATGGAACAGTCAGAGCTTTTTAGTGCCCCTAGCCCCTGTATCGGCGTTTGTGAAAATAGTCCAAAAGGCTATTGCAAAGGCTGTATGCGCTCGCGGGATGAGCGTTTCCACTGGCATCAATTTAGTGTGGCA
>DNNY01000068.1 GCA_003497765.1 Oceanospirillaceae bacterium | reverse complement strand
AATCACGAAAATCATAAGCAATGCCTGCCTCAGTAAGCCATTTTTTGGCTTTTTTAATGGTGTCACAGTTGGCAATGCCATGCATGGTAGTGTCACTCAAAGAATTGGCTCCCATAGCTTAGTTGGGTCGGTTTGATAAAGACGCCTATGATAACAAACTTTATTATAGCCTGCCCTATCAGGGTGGCTGTAATTTTCACCCTATTGTGTTTGTTTTACATGGCTATCAAGAGTAGCGCAGAGTTGTTTTTCTAGATCTTGCAAAATGTCATTATCAGTAATGCGTTGGCCGTTTTGGTCAGTAATAAAGAAAACGTCTTCTACGCGCTCTCCCATAGACTGAATTTTGGCTTTTTGAATACTAATGCCAAGACGCATAAACACCAGCCCTATCTGTGCCAATAGACCGGGACGATCAGCACAGATTAACTCTAAGCGGCTCCAGCTAAAGCCTTTGGGATTGGTGATATTGATCTGTGTGGGTATGTTAAACAGCTTTTGTAAACGCGGAGTGCGCTGTTCTACCAGATAAGCAAAGTCTTTAGGGTGCTGCAAAGCACTGGTTAACCTATCTTGTAATTGTTGCCGCACCTCAGTAGTTTGGTCTAAAGTTTGGCCTTCATTATCTAAGACAATAAAAGTATCCATACTATAGCCATCATCGGTAGTGATAATGCGTGCATCAAAGATATTTAAGTTTAGTTGCCCAATAATCGCACACATGGCTGCAAATAGATTAGGTTGGTCTTTGGTATATACAAAGATCTGACTACCACCCTCATAATCGTTAAAACTAAAATCACTAATAGCTACTAAGGGGGCGTTGCTCTGATGGCCAATAATTTGCTGGGTGTGCCAAGCTACCGTTGCCGCCTGCTCGCGGATAAAATAATCATCCCCTAACTTGTCCCATAGATTCTGCACAGCAGCAGGGTTTAGGCGTTTTTCAACCAGTAAATGGCGAGCATCACACTGGGTTTGTTCGATCAGACTAGCATGATCAATGGGCGTATCCAGATCAAGGCCTAGGCGCAAGACACGATTAGTCTCCGTATATAGCTGGCGCATTAGAGAGGCGCGCCAGTTATTCCATAGTTCTGGATTGGTGGCGTAAATATCACAGACTGTCATTACATATAGATAGTCCAGATGTAATTCATCACCAACAATAGCGGCAAATTCATGGATAACTTCTGGGCTGCCGATATCCCGCTTTTGTGCGGTCATGGACATTAATAAATGATGGCGTATTAACCAGCTCACCAAATCAGTATCCCATTTGCCTAGCTGGTGCTGCTGGCAAAATGCTTTTACTTCTTCCGCCCCCAATTTAGAGTGATCACCACCTTTGCCCTTGGCAATATCATGGTATAGGCCAGCTATATAAAGCAACTCCACTTTGGGCAGTTCATGTATCACCCTTGTGGCAATGGGGAAACGTTGGCGATCTCTCGGCAGCAGCATTTCACGCATACGCTTCACCATTTTTAGGGTATGAGCATCAACAGTATATATATGGAATAAATCGTGTTGCATGCGCCCGGTAATATGATCAAACGCTGGTAAATATCTTGATAGGAGTCCGATACGTTGCATATCTATCAAGGTGTGTGACATACGTTTAGGGGAACGCAAAAGTTCCATAAACAAGCTATTAACGCGAATATCCTTGCGCAACTTATCGTTCATAAGTGGCCGATGGGTGCGAATTAGGCGTTGGGTGGCAGCACCAATAGCCGAGCAATCAGGATGCTGTGCCAAGATGACGTAGGCTTCCATTAGGGCAAAGGGTTGTTTGGCAAAAACCAACGGGTGTTTCGCCTCTAACAGACCATTCCGAATTTCAAAGCGGCGGTTAACTTGAATAACTAGGTCTGGTTGATGAGCACGTAAAATGGCTTGATCAAATAGCTGTAGCAAAGTTTGGTTAAGTTCAGCTAAGCGCATAGCGACGCGGTAATACTTGCGCATAAACTGCTCTACGGCTAGGTCTTGATCATTGTCCTCATAGCCAAAAAAAGCCGCTAACTTGCGTTGCTGGTCAAATAACAAACGATCTTCTGGACGGCGGTTTTGCAAGTGCAAGGCATAGCGAATAGTCCACAGGTATTCAATGGCACGGTAAAGGAAGCTTAGTTCATCTTCGGTAATAAAATCATGCTGGTATAGGTCACGCATATAACGCAAACCAAAATGGCGCTTACCAATCCACGTGATTGTTTGAATATCCCGTAAACCACCAGGTGAGCTTTTAAGATTGGGCTCTAGATTATATTCCGTATCATTGGTGCGCTGATAACGGTCTTGTTGGGCTTTAATGCGCGCTTTATAGAAAGTCTCATCAGACCAAGCATCATCCGTCATAAGCCACTTAAACAGGTATGTGTGAGTGTCACAATCACCAATAATTACCCGTGACTCAATTAGATTAGTGGCGATAGTAATATCGCCCTTAGCTTGAGTTTGGCATTCGCTATAGGTGCGAACACTACTACCAATGGCAACACCTAAATCCCAGAGTGCAGTAACAAAGGCTTGGGCGCTAGCTTCCCAGCTGGCAGGAGGCTCTTTATCGGCAACCAAAATCAGCAGATCAATATCAGAATGTGGGTGAAGTTCTCCGCGTCCATAACCACCAACGGCCACCAAGGCCACACCCTTTGGCCAGCTATATTGTTGCCACAGGAGCATTAGAATCTGATCAGTTAGCCAAGCTCTGGCATGGACCATCTCTACCACCCGTTCATGGCGAGAAGTGCGAAAAATTCCATCCAGCTGGTCTGTTCCACTTTGTAAAGCTTGTCTAAGCAGGGGGGTGATTGGGCCAGTTTGAGAGGCTATTTTGGCGCTTAATGATGCCTGGTCAAAAATAGCTTGCTGTATATCTTGGCCAATATTGGTTTGGGCGTTCAGAGCTTTTCCTCCTGGCGCAGAGTAAGATTTTCGTAACCTGTAGGGGTAACCAGTATGGTATGTTCAAATTGCGCAGATAAGCGTTTATCCGTGGTTTCCACAGTCCAGCCATCACGCTTCAGCAATTTAACATGGCGCTTGCCAGCATTAATCATTGGTTCAA
>DNNY01000087.1 GCA_003497765.1 Oceanospirillaceae bacterium | reverse complement strand
GTCAATGGCCTGCGAATCAATACCAGTGCCATTATTGGTCAGTAGAGCACTACCAACCTTTACAACTAGGCGCTTTGCGTTTTCAATACCTTTTCTATCCATCATCAATTACTCAACTAATTCTTGCGCCAATTAATCTGTGTAGACCACTTCAACATCATAATCATCGTCATCAAAGTCATCATCGACGTCGACACCTTCTTTCTCGGCCATACGTTGTTGACGACGGGCCAACTTTAGCTGCTGGACTCGCTCACGGGCTTCTTCTTCGAGGCGAGCTTTTAATTCAACCTCGGCAGCAGCAGCGGCTGGATCTTCAGCCATGCGATCTTCCCATTCCTCGATATAATTCATCATGGCTTGGGCTAATATGTCTGTACCTGTTTTAGCGATAGCTGCAATACGGAATACGTGGCCTTGCCAATTTAGGGCATCAATCACTGCCTGACAACGCTCTTCCTGCTCTTCTTCAGGCACCATATCCAACTTATTTAATACCAGCCAACGCTCCCGTTGCGCTAAAGCGGGACTAAATTTTTCCAATTCACGCACAATAACCTTAGCAGACTCAGCTGGCTCAACGCCATCCCAAGGAGCCATATCCACTAAGTGCAGCAATATACGTGTGCGAGACAAATGCTTTAAAAATTGAATACCCAGCCCAGCACCTTCCGCAGCACCTTCAATCAAACCGGGAATATCAGCAATCACAAAACTTCGGTGTTTCTGAATCGCTACCACACCCAAGTTAGGTGTTAGGGTAGTAAAGGGATAGTTAGCTACCTTGGGTTTGGCTGCCGATACGGCACGAATAAAAGTCGACTTACCTGCATTAGGTAAACCCAATAAACCTACATCGGCCAATACTTTTAGTTCAAACCGCAAATTACGCTTTTCACCTGGGGTACCATTACTGGTCTGACGTGGAGCGCGGTTCACACTAGACTTAAAACGCGTATTGCCAAGGCCATGAAAACCACCTTGGGCCACTTTTACCTTTTGCCCATCAACGGTTAAATCGCCTAATACCTCATCCGTATCACGATCAACAATAGTGGTGCCGACAGGTACCACTAAGGTCAAATCCTCACCACCCTTACCAGTACATTCACGGCCCATACCATTCTGGCCATTTTCGGCGGTATAACGAGGCTGGAAACGATAGTCGATCAGGGTATTTATATTCGCATCTGCGATGACAAAAACGCTACCACCATCACCACCATCACCGCCATCGGGACCACCTTTGGGGATGTATTTTTCACGTCTAAAGCTCAGGCAACCATTACCACCTTTACCTGCTTCTACTATGACGTTTGCTTCATCAACGAACTTCATTAACGGCTCCGTTGCAATGGGCGAACCCATGGGGGCGGACTTGCGTCCAACGATTACAATTACACAGCTAAAGCATACCCTAGGCTATCGCGAAAGGCTATGTCAGGTTATGACCCGACTCATGACTTAATCTGCAAAAAAAAAGCCCCGTCGAACGGAGCTTTTTCACAATCCAAAGGATGTTTAGGCTGGTACGATTGACACGTAACGGCGGTTCTTTGGACCTTTAACTTCGAACTTAACAGTTCCAGTAGCAGTAGCAAACAAAGTATGATCTTTGCCGCAACCTACGTTGGTGCCTGGGTGGAATGCAGTACCACGCTGACGTACCAAGATGTTGCCAGCTGCAACAACTTGACCACCATAACGCTTAACGCCAAGGCGTTTACTTTCGGAATCACGTCCGTTACGAGTACTACCACCTGCTTTTTTATGAGCCATGGATTATTTCCTTCGCTTAATTAGGCACTAATGCCAGTAATCTTTACTTCTGTATACCACTGACGGTGGCCAGCTTGCTTCATATGGTGCTTACGACGCTTGAACTTAACAATGCGTACTTTCTTGCCACGGCCATGAGACACAACCTCGGCAGACACCTTGGCACCTGCTACTACAGGCTCACCAATTTTAACGTCATCGCCATTAGCAACCAACAGAATACGATCAAAATCGATGCTGCTGCCTACTTCGGCATTTAACTTTTCTAGCTTGAGGGTTTCGCCCTCTTCTACACGGTGCTGCTTACCACCGCTTACGACAACTGCGTACATTTTTCTCTCCGATTCGTGCTAATCCGGCTACTGAAAACGGCCTGCTGCTAATAGCGCCCCTTATTACCACCCCCTATTTGGGGGCTGTGTAGGTTTGCCATATGACAGGGAGCCAAATTTGGACTAGTCACAGGGGGCAAAATTATACGCAATTTGCAGCTATGACACAAGCCGAATAAGAATTAATTTTTATTGCCAAAAGCCCTACAAATCATTACTAAAATCAGGCCTAATCAGCCTCGCCACTTGACATAAAGACACCACCTCACTAGCATGGCGAACTCCACTATGTGAGTAAGCATTAGCTGTCATGCAAGCCGCCGATTTATACAAACCTGTTGCCGCTGATTTTAAGCTGGTCGACGAAGCCATTTTTCAACACTTGGAATCCAATGTCCCATTGGTAGAAAAAATTGGCGAATATATTATCCATAGTGGAGGCAAACGCCTACGCCCCTTGCTTGCTTTACTTACTGCCAAAGCCTGCGGTTATGCTGGCAACCAACATATTACCCTTGCTGCAGTTATTGAGTTTATTCACACTGCCACCCTGTTACATGATGACGTCGTTGACACTTCCAATATGCGTCGCGGCAAACCGACGGCAAATAATAAGTGGGGCAATCCGTCTAGTGTATTAGTAGGCGACTTTCTCTATTCACGTTCCTTTGAGATGTTAGTGGCCATGGGTAGCTTGCCAGTAATGGAAACCCTATCCAAAGCGACTAGCATTATTGCTGAAGGGGAAGTACTGCAGTTGCTTAATGCCAAAAACCCAGATACCAGTGAAGCTGATTATTTACACGTTATTCTTGGCAAAACCGCTATGCTCTTTGAAGCAGCCTGTAAAACCGGTGCCCAACTGGCATCAGCACCTGCTGCGGAAATAGAAAGTATGCGTCTATATGGACGCCACCTTGGTATCGCTTTTCAACTTATTGATGATCTTATGGATTATACAGGTGATGCCAAAACCATGGGCAAAAACGTCGGTGACGATTTGGCCGAAGGCAAGCCAACACTGCCTCTCATTCATGCTATGGCAACAGGCACTAAAGACGAATGCAAACTGATCCGCAAAGCTATCCGCAAGGGCAGCAGTGAACACCTGTCACAGATCCAAGAAATTATTGATCGATGTGGGTCTTTAGTTTATACCCAGAAAATGGCAGAACAAGAAACAGCTAAAGCCATCACTGCCCTAAGTGAAATCAAGGAAAGTGAGTACAAACAAAGTCTTACTTATCTTTGCCAACTAGCCCTAGGGCGCCAAAACTAGCCCCTTCTCAGGACTAAAAGTCCCTATATTTAGCAGCATCGCAAGTTAATTGCTGGTATAATTAACGACTTTGATTTAGGTAATATGGAAATATTTAATGAGCAAGCCCTCTGCATTTAATCGTGACGAACTATTATCCTGCGGCTATGGAGAAATGTTCGGCCCGGGCAATGCCCGACTCCCAGTTGGCAATATGCTGATGATGGATCGCATTACCCATATATCGGCTACTGGCGGTGAACATGGTAAGGGTGAAATTATTGCCGAACTAGATATTAACCCAGACCTATGGTTTTTTGACTGCCACTTTCCGACCGACCCAGTAATGCCTGGCTGTCTCGGCCTTGATGCCATGTGGCAGTTGGTTGGCTTTTTCCTTGGCTGGAAAGGCAACCCCGGGCGTGGTCGCGCACTGGGTGCCGGTGAAGTGAAGTTCTTTGGTCAGGTTTTACCTGATGCCAAAAAAGTTACCTACAAAATCACTATGAAACGTTGTATTGAACGAAAATTAGTAATGGGTATTGCTGATGCCACCATGGAAGTTGATGGCCGTGAGATCTACATCGCCAAGGACCTTCGTGTTGGTCTATTTACCAGCACCAAAGATTTTTAAGCTTAGGTCCTTAATACTGAATATACTTAGCTAGCCTATATTTGCACATTGCGCATGCTTTAGGCTTACGAACAACAAGAGGTTTATTATGCGACGAGTGGTCGTTACCGGTATCGGTATTGTATCTTGCTTAGGCAAGAATAAAGAAGAAGTCCTTGCCTCACTACAGCAAGGTAAATCAGGCATTAGTTATCAGCCAGAATACGCCGAGAAAGGCTTTAAAAGTCATATTGCTGGCAGTATCGATATGGATTTTAGTGAGCTGATTGATCGTAAACTACTTCGCTTTATGGGTGAATCCGCAGCCTATTCTTACTTATCCATGCAAGAAGCCATTGCTGATGCTGGCCTGAGTGATGAACAGGTGTCTAATGTCCGTACTGGTTTGATTGCTGGTTCAGGAGGTGCTTCAGCTGCCAATATCGTTGAAGCTGCCGATGGTATGCGCGAAAAAGGCCTGCGTCGTGTGGGACCTTATCGGGTTA
>DNNY01000094.1:3585-3879 GCA_003497765.1 Oceanospirillaceae bacterium | reverse complement strand
TGCTAGGGATATACTTAATGCTATTAGGGATCAGGTACCCGTAGTTGGTGTGCCTGCCGGGGTGAAAATACATTCTGGGGTGTATGGTATTACTCCCAAGGCTGCGGGTCAGGTAGTAAAACAATTGGTTACCGGTGAGCTGGTCAGTCTGCGAAGTCAAGAGGTGCGGGATATTGACGAAGAGGCTTTCCGGAATGGGCAGGTGAAGTCACGTTATTATGGCGAAATGCTGGTGCCAAAAGAACATCAATATATACAAGCAACCAAAAGTAGTGGCAAAGAAGTCGAATCACT
>DNNY01000094.1:0-3311 GCA_003497765.1 Oceanospirillaceae bacterium | reverse complement strand
CTGAATATATTGTTGATAATATGCAGGAGGATACCCGTTATATTATTGGCTCTGGCTCTACGGTAGCAGCAGTTATGGATACTTTAGGATTAGACAATACCTTGCTAGGCGTAGATGTGGTTGCCAATGGTAAGCTCTTAGCTGCTGATGTAACAGCGAAAGAATTATTGGCTTTGTGTACAGGTCATCAGTGTAAAATGGTGATTACTCTGATTGGTGGTCAAGGGCATCTTTTTGGGCGTGGTAATCAGCAATTAAGCCCAGAGCTTATCAGGTTAGTAGGGCTGGAAAATATACAAATAGTGGCTACAAAAACCAAGATAAAACAATTACATAACCAACCTATTTTGGTTGATACGGGTGACCAGAAACTAGATGATGAGCTAAAAGGGCTAGTACCGGTGACCTGTGGTTATGACGATCAAGTCTTGTATCCAATAGGTAATCCTGAGCATTAATTTCTGCAGGATTACCTATCAGCTATGCTATGATTTTGTTGTCTAGAATGACTTATTATTGCAATTAGGCGAGGGCGGTTGGATCCTTGCGCAATACTGCCAAATAGTTGCCTATGCGGCCAATGGCTTCAACCAGCTGTTCTTCATGGGGTAAGAACACAATACGGAAGTGCTGATTGTCGCTTAAATTAAAGCCACTGCCATGGACGACTAACACCTTTTGTTGTGATAAAAGTCCATAAGCGAATTTTTCATCGTGGGCTATAGGATACATCTCTGGATCTAAACGAGGGAAAAGATATAAAGCACCATCTGGCTTATGGCAGCTAACACCAGGTAAATCAGTGAGCATCTTCCAAGCAAGATTTCTTTGCTGCACTAAGCGACCATCACCGTAAATTAATTCATTGATACTTTGATAGCCACCCAATGCTGTTTGTATAGCAAACATGGAGGGTACATTGGCACATAGCCGCATGCTCGCTAGCATATCTAAGCCTTGTATATAGTCCCTGGCACGGTGTTTGGCGCCAGATAAGACCATCCAGCCAGATCGAAACCCTGCGGCCCTGTAGGCTTTTGATAAGCCATTAAAACTAACAAAGAACACATCGTCGGCCAAACTAGCTAAGGGAATAGCTTGGGCTTCACCGTAGACAATCTTTTCGTAAATCTCGTCAGCATAAATGATGAGGTCGTGCTGGCGTGCTAACTCAATAAGTGCGGTTAAAGTTTGTTCACTATAAACGGCCCCAGTAGGGTTATTTGGGTTAATAATGACTAAGCCTTTTGTGCGTGGCGTTATGCTGGCCTTAATATGCTCAATATCTGGTTGCCAGCCCTGATCTTCATCACAGCGATAATGTACCGGGTTGCCACCTGCTAGGGCCACTGCTGCCGTCCACAGGGGGTAGTCTGGTGCTGGTATGAGGACTTCATCACCCTCATTTAAAAGGGCTTGCATGGCCATAACAATAAGCTCACTGACTCCATTACCAATATAGATATCTTCAATACCTACATTAGCAATCTGTTTGCGCTGACATTCATGCATGACAGCCTTACGGGCAGCAAATAAGCCTTTCGAATCACAATAGCCTTGTGCGTTAGGCAGGTTGTGAATTACATCCTGCATTATTTCTTCTGGCGTATCAAAGCCAAAAGGAGCTGGGTTGCCAATATTTAATTTAATAATACGGCTACCTTCATCTTCCAGACGTTTTGCTTCTTCCAAAACAGGGCCGCGTATATCGTAGCAAACATTGTTCAGTTTGTTGGATTTCCTTACCTCAGGCATCGGATAAATTCCATAGGTCATTAACTTTATGCTAATCATACGTTGCAGAAAAAATTAATCAATTCGTAAATGAAATTGACGATACTTTTTTCGCTTATTGTTCGTAATTTGTTACTCTAAGAGGCAATTATTAAAGCTTAGATAAGCCAAGCATATTACTGGAGTTAGAATATGGCCGATTTTGACAAAAACGATCAAGTAGTCTCACTGACCAAAGAGCAGTGGCAACAGCGCTTGTCACCTGAAGCTTACCGTGTATGCCGAGAAAAGGGCACGGAGGCACCTTATAGTGGAGTTTATGACCAGCACTTTGCTGAAGGCGTTTATGTTTGTCATTGCTGTGGTACAGAACTGTTTGCTAGTGAAAATAAGTTTAATGCTGGTTGTGGGTGGCCTAGTTTCGATGCGGAGCATACCTCTGGCAAGGTAGCAGAACATGCCGATTATAGTCATGGTATGGTGCGTACAGAAGTGACTTGTAGTCGCTGTGATGCCCATTTGGGGCATGTGTTCAATGATGGCCCAACAGCCACTGGTTTGCGTTATTGTATTAATTCAGTGGCTTTGGATTTTAAGGAATAAGCTGGCCTTGGTTGGGCTTAGTTATTGAGTATAAATTTAGCCAAATTATTATCAGACAAGGCTCTATCGATGGTATCACTAATTAATTTGTTCAAAATGCTGGCATTCTTTGCGGCATCTGGAGCCTGTCCAAATTGGTGATTACCTTGAGTTTTATAATTACCCGTATGCTTATTCCCTGCAATGGTTGTAGTAACACTTATAGAGGCCTCTAGATCAACATAATACAGCAGGTTCTTTTGTTTGGTGTCATAGGTTAACTGGTTAATTGTAATCACCATGGTAGCGGGTTGGGCACCACTATTGCCATTAAAACCAAGTTGCTTGAGGCCATCTTGAGCTGTTGCTAACACAGCACTTTGAAGATTGTTATTGATAGTAATAGTACTGCTACTATCATACACGCCACCACGACTGCCTAAAATTTGACTGTCACGTTTATCCACTACTTGCACATCAACTTGGCGGCCTTGCCCGTAAGCAGGACCAGAAACCTTCACTTGCGGATAAATATCTACGACTTGTGGACTAAGGGCACAAGCATTAATTAATCCCAAGCTAAATGTAAGGGTAATGATTAGGCGAAGCATAATATCTCCTGTCGATTCAGTAAGCATTTTATGTTTGAGTTTAGCAAAAACCAAAGGTTCCCGGTAGCTAGATGATAAGCTCTTATTTCAGCATTAGCTTGAGCTCGATTGTGAGGGAGAAGAGAGAAGTTGATTGCTATTTAGTCAATTTCTAAAAAGTTGAAAAAAAACAGATTTTTTTTATTTATTCGTTTGACATGACTGTGAAAATCATTAAAATGCGCAGCACTTGAATGCGACGTCAAACACGATTTAGCCTTCAGTTCTGCGGAGCGGTAGTTCAGCTGGTTAGAATACCGGCCTGGCCCGGCGGGGGGCGCGGGTTGGAATCCCGGCCCGCCCGCCATTTCTATGCGATCAGTTGTGATCATTCCGCCGGTTAAT
>DNNY01000001.1 GCA_003497765.1 Oceanospirillaceae bacterium | reverse complement strand
TCCAACGGGCCTCAATTCGCCCGGCTTCCTGCAATGGCACATTAGCCGCCAGTTTAGCCAAGGTTAACTCATCAACATCACCCTCCATAAGGGTCATGGTCAGATCCCATTGGTCGGCAATAACACGATCGTCACGCTCGTCAGGCGCTAAATATTGTGAAAACACCACAAAGCTTAAATGACTACTCGGGGTTTGAATATCAAAAACGACATGACCATAGCCATCGTTGTCTAGATCAAAACGACTGTATTTAATCTGCCAATCGTTGCCTATCATGTTACGCATCAACGTCCGCATAAAACTTAGGCGGCTGGCAAAACCCGCTCCAAGTCGATTCAGATCCATGACTAGAGCAGGAGGTCGCAAGGCTATATTTTGCATTATATATTACCCCGATTATCGTTGCGCTAAGCTCAGTCTTGGCCACTCTGAGGACCAAACCCCGAACGGCAGAGCGCTAACCAATTACCACCCATTATTTTCTCAACCTCTGTTGCATTAAAGCCTTTTTGTTGTAGGCCCGCAACAATATTTGGGAAGTCAGCACTATTTTCAAACCAACTTAAGGACTTTGGCCAGGCGGCATTAGTTGCACTGCCTTCTCCATAATCCATCTGTTTGCTCCAACGCCCATTGCGCATCCATTCAAGTACGGACAAGGGCTGGTTTAGGCATAGGTCACTACCCATACCAACATGATCAATACCCATCAAGTCAACGGTATCTGCCACCATATTACAAAAACTATCCAAAGTGCAATCGGGGCCACCTTGCAGGTGGAAAGGATACAAGCTAAATCCCAACAGCCCACCACTCTCTGCCAAAGCCAATAGTACTCGATTGGATTTATTGCGCTTTGCAGGCTCAAAAAAGCTAGGGTTGGCATGGCTAATAACAATCGGCCGTTGGGAAAGAGCAATGGCCTGCATAGTACTCTCTTCAGCACTATGGGACATATCAATCACCATCCCCACGCGATTCATCTCAGCGATAACCACTTTACCAAAGCGGGAAATACCCGCATCGTTAGGCTCATAACAACCTGAAGCTAATAGGCTTTGATTGTTATAGGTTAACTGCATAATACGCACACCTAACTGATGGAAGATCTCTACCAAGTCTATATCATCTTCAATAGGTGAACAGTTTTGGAAACCAAAAATAATCCCCACCTTATTTTGTTGATGGGCCATGTCAATATCAGCTGCCGTATGCACAGGCATAATCAAATCATCATGCTGCGCAAAGAGACGGTTCCAAGCCCCTATATTTTGCAAAGTTTCTCGACACATTTCATGATAAGCAATAGTGACATGCACAGCACTAAGGCCACCTGAGCGCATCTGCTCAAACACCTCTCGACTCCACTGACTATATTGCAAGCCATCAATCATCATCATTTTGGTCATTTTAAATCTCTATGATAATACCAACACTAAGCAATTAAGGTTTTAGGCTTTGATATAACTGGTCTTCACCTCAGTATAAAACTCTTCTGCATATTGCCCCTGTTCACGGGAACCGTAACTGGAGTTTTTACGACCACCAAAAGGGACATGATAGTCTGTTCCCGCCGTTGGCAAATTCACCATTACACAACCCGTTTTTGCGTGGCGCTTAAAGTGGGAGGCATACTTAAGTGATTGCGTACAAATACCCCCCGTTAATCCATATTCAGTGTCATTTAATGTGGCTAATGCCTCTTCATAGTCAGCGACTTTTATAACACAAGCGATGGGAGCAAAAGCTTCCTCGCGATTAATACGCATCTGATTTGTGGTATTAACAAATAACGCTGGGGTCATAAAATACCCTTGGCTATCATCAATCTCACCACCACACACCAGCTCACAACCTTCGTCCACAGCAAGTTGCATATAATCTCGATTTTGCTGCAATTGCTTGGCATCAACCACTGGACCAATGGTGACACCCTCTGCCAAAGCATCGCCCACTTTTAGATTTGCCATGCGCTGTTTTACTTTTTCCACAAAGGCATCATGCACGCCTGCAGTAACGATTAAGCGTGATGAAGCCGTGCACTTCTGACCCGTACCCCCAAAAGCACCTCCTACGGCACAATCGGCAGCTATATCTAGATCAGCGTCATCGAGAACAATAAGGGCATTTTTACTACCCATTTCCAACTGAAACTTAGTTAAGTTGCCAGCAGCAGCCTGAGCAATACGACGACCTACCTGCAACGAGCCAGTAAAGCTAATGGCATCCACTTCAGTACTATTAATCAGTTGTTCACCAACCTCAGAGCCAGAGCCCATAACAAGATTAAATAAACCTTCTGGAAGGTTTTGTTTAGCGATAATTTCGGTTAAAGCTACGGCACTTGCTGGCGTCAGGTTAGCTGGCTTCCAAATAACGGCATTACCAAAAGCCAAAGCAGGCGCTATTTTCCATGACGCCGTGGCAGTGGGAAAATTCCAAGGGCTAATAATGGCTACTATTCCCATTGGCTCGCGACGAGTTTCAATTTCTACTCCGGGGCGAACGGAGTCAGCTGTTTCCCCCATTTGGCGTAGAACTTGGGCAGCATAGTATTGGAAAA
>DNNY01000063.1:8159-9782 GCA_003497765.1 Oceanospirillaceae bacterium | reverse complement strand
GAATCCCTCCGGGCGCGCCATTTAAATCAAATGCTTACATAACTGAAGAGGATTACTTTTGGGCTATGCGCAAATATACATCGGTGATATCAGCTGCTTTCACTCTGCGAGCACGACCGTTTTGAATATGTTCATTGGCCTTTGCAACGGGGCTTAGGTAAAAGCCGCCTTTTTGCATATGCAGTGTGTCCTGTAAGGCCTGAATAGCTCGAATTTTGGGAATATTAGGCCGGTGGATCATATAACTGCCCTTTTGCTCTAAACTTGCTTACTTGAGGAACTTTGTATTGAGTTTAGTCAAAGATTTTGTAATTGCTGGGCAGGGATTGTTGGCAAATAGGTATAGGGTTTTATCTTTTATGGCAAATCTCCATTGCTTCTTAATGGTTTCTCCCATTTTGCTTTAACTTTTTACTATTTAATGAACACTATAACCCTAGAGGAGGTGTTCATATGTCGTCACATTTTTCCAAACATGCCAAAGTGCGTTCTCAGCAACGGGCCATTCCACATTTAGAAGCTGAATTAATGTTGATGTATGGTGAATGTTTACATTTAGGGCAAGGTAAGCGCTATTGGAGTATCAATAAACGTGGGCTTAAGCGATTAAAACGTGATGTTAGGCGTTTAGTGCAGAACCTTGATGAGTTACAAGATCGCTATGTGATTGACGGTGACCATGGCGTGGTGGTTACCGTTGGGCATAAGTTGCGCAGGCAAAAGCAGGCGAGTTAGAAACTAAAATGGCGGTATCAAGTTATTGATACCGCCATTATTCCAACTATCTTGAGCATTTATTACCAAAATAGTGATATTTGTGCCATGATTCTGGCACATTGGATATGTACCCTTAGTCAGTCAAACAGTCTTTAATGGAGTAAGACATATTACGAATGAGGGTGAAATATAGCTCAGGGCCATTATCTATCGAAACACCGAGTGGATCCAATACACCTGTTCCAGCATTAGTGTTCTCAGTGACTGTTGATACTAACTTTGGCTCAAACTGGGGTTCTGAGAATACACAAGTACTGTCCAAGCTGTTAACTTTTTCCTGCAGTTCGCTGATACGTTGGGCGCCTGGCATAACCTCAGGTGATACCGTAATTGAGCCAACGGCTGACACACCAAAGCGATTTTCAAAATATTGGTAAGCATCGTGGAATACGATAAAGCCTTTATCCTTGACTGGCGCTAGGTTGGCAGTTATCTCAGCTACCAAATTATCTAGGTCACCCATCATCTTTTCGGCATTGGCTTCATAGGCTGCAGCATTAGCTGGGTCTGCAGCGGATAATGCTTCCTCAATTTCATGCACCATGGCTTTGGCATTGATTGGGTCTAGCCATACATGGGGATCGAACTCACCATGGTCATGCTCATCATGGTCGTCATGTCCATGTTCATCATGCTCATCGTGGCCATGTTCTTCGTGTTCATCATGGTCGTCATGTCCGTGTTCATCATGCTCATCGTGGCCATGTTCTTCATGTTCATCAAGACAATGTTCTTTGTAATCATCGTGCCCGTGCTTTTCATGTTCTTCATGAGCATGCTTGTCATCTTCAACATCACATTGATCATCATGCTTATCATGCCCGTGGTCGTCATGGTCGTCATGGT
>DNNY01000063.1:0-8007 GCA_003497765.1 Oceanospirillaceae bacterium | reverse complement strand
GTCGTCATGGTCGTCATGGTCGCCATGATCATGTGCGTCAAAAGCACCGCCTTCTCGGAATGCTAGTTTCTTAATGCCGTGACTATCAGCTAGGGCTACAGCTGTTGCTTTGGCGGCAATACCTTCAATGGATTTTTCCAAAAAGGCTTCTAAATCATGGCTCATCCAAAATACGAGATCAGCATTTTGTAACTGTCTGGCCTGGGATGGCTTTAAGGCATAGCTGTGTGGTGATCCAGCGCCTTCAATAATTAGGCTAGGAGTTCCCACGCCTTGCATAACACCCGCAACAAGAGAATGAACTGGCTTAATGGAAGCCACAACATTAACGTCGGCATGGGCTGCCGACATACTAGCTGCCAGTATTGCTGCAGAAAGTGTGGTTGGTTTGAATAGTTGCATGTTAAACTCCACGACTAAGATTTTTACTTAATTGTTTATAATGTTATAACATAACATATTTTATAAAAAATGAGAATTCGAATTTTCGCTTTTCATTTTTAAAGTTTATCTTTAACCAATACTGTCTCCATAGTTAGAGACTGAGCTCATGCTAAAAGAAGACAACACACTTATATCTCTCGACAACGCAGGCATCAATCGCTCGAACCACTGGCTGGTGCGTGGCGTCTCCATGAGTGTTTCAGCGGGTGAAATCGTTACTCTAATTGGGCCTAATGGGTCAGGAAAATCCACAACGGCCAAAATAGCTCTGGGAGTGTTAGATACGGATGAGGGCTTGGTGTATCGAAAGCCCAAATTACGAGTTAGTTATGTGCCACAAAAGCTGGATTTGAACTGGACCTTACCTTTAACCGTGACACGTTTCCTAGTGCTAACCAATCGGGCGAGTAAAACAGAGATTGAGAGCGCATTGTCAGCTACGGACACCTTGCATCTAGCTAAAGCACAGATGCGTAACTTGTCAGGTGGTGAATTCCAGCGGGTATTATTGGCCCGAGCCATATTGCGTAAACCTGAGTTATTGGTACTGGATGAACCAGTACAGGGGGTGGACTTTAATGGTGAGATTGAGCTTTATAAGCTGATAGAGGATATTCGCAACAAGCTAAACTGTGGCGTGTTGTTAATTTCCCATGATTTGCATGTAGTGATGGCAACCACTGACCAAGTTATTTGTTTAAATGGCCATGTTTGCTGTTCTGGTACCCCAGCATCAGTGGCATCCAGTGATGAGTTTAGAAGCTTATTCGGTAAGCAGGCGACTCAGGGCCTCGCTTTTTATAAGCACCATCATGATCATGAGCACTTACCAGATGGGCGTATTCTGCCAGCGACGGAAGCAGAGGAGCATACCCATGTTTGATGATTTTTTTGTGCGCGCCCTGGTTGGTGGCATCGGTGTTGCTCTAGTCGCTGGGCCACTGGGTTGTTTTATTATTTGGCGCCGTCTGGCTTATTTTGGTGACACTCTATCCCACTCTGCCTTGTTGGGTGTGGCTTTAGGCTTGTTGTTTGAATTGAATGTCACATTAACTGTGTTTGCCTTATCTATTGTTGTGTCGTTGTTATTAATGCTATTGCAGCGACGAGCGAGCTTATCGTCAGATGCCATTCTGGGCTTACTTGCCCACTCAACACTTGCTGTTGGCCTAGTGGTATTGGCCTTTATGACTTGGGTTCGAGTTGACCTGATGGGGTTCCTGTTCGGCGATATTTTAGCTATTACCCATCTAGATCTGGCAATCATTTGGGGTGGTGGCGTCGCTGTTTTGGGCTTGTTATTTGTCGTATGGCGCGCCCTATTTGCAGCTACTGTTAGTTACGAACTGGCAACAGCAGAGGGGGCGCAGCCAGATCGTGCCAATATTATCTTTATGATTGTTATGGCTGGCTTGATTGCTGTATCTATGAAGATTGTGGGGGTTTTATTAATCACTGCCCTGTTGATTATTCCAGCCGCAACGGCAAGGCGTTTTGCTGTGTCACCTGAGCAAATGGCCGGGTTTGCGGCCTTGGTTGGTGTGGTGGCTGTGGTGCTTGGTTTGATGGGTTCTATGGAGTGGGACACGCCAGCTGGCCCAAGTATTGTGGTTGCAGCACTGGTGTGTTTCTTACTATCTCTATTGCCTATACCGAGCTTAGTACTAAGAAAGAACAGCAATAGTCATTAATCAATTTAGCAGTTAATTATTCAACAGCTGCAAAAATGCATCAAGGTGGTTTGAGACTAAACTCTATTCACCCCCAAGCTTTTGGTTAATCTGCTAGGCGGCTCTCTGGCACAACCATGGCATCACTGGCTGCCCAAACAGATTGATCAAAATTGACTACCGAGCCGGTCATTAGGCCTGATTCATCACTAGCTAAAAACGCTACTGCACGGGCCACTTCTTGTGGATCCACAAGACGCCCGAAAGGCAAGTTGGCACCAGCAGCCTCTTGCCAGCCATCTTCGGCTCCGTGATACTTGCGCTGAACTAGGTCTTCCTCATCGCTATTCATCCAGCCGATATTGAGGCAATTAACCCGAATATGATCGCGCATCAGGGCGTGAGCAGTATTACGTGTCAGACTATTAAGGGCGCCTTTGGAAGTGCAATAGGCGCTTAAGAAAGGCATACCCGCATAGGCAGCAATAGAACCGATATTGACGATACTGCCGGGGTTTTTTGTTTCTCGCATCCATTTAGCCGCTGCTTGCATAAGGAAGAAAGGCGCCCGAGTATTAATATTCATAATGCGGTCATAGAGTTCTGGGGTCGTATCTAAAATCGACCCCCGTGCTGATAAGCCAGCCACATTGACGAGAATATCCAGTTGTTCAAAATGCTGCTTAGCTGCTTGAAAAATAGTTTCTGGGGCGCTTACCTCGGCTAGATCAGCGTTAACAAAATAAGCCTGACAATGGGGGTATTGGGCTTGAATACTTGCAGCGACTTGCATGCCCTTTTGACTTTGGCGACCACAAATTACAATGCCTTTTGCACCGCGAGCAGCAAATAAATGGGCACAGGCGGCACCCAAGCCTTGCGTGCCACCGGTAATAATAGCCACTTTATCTTTTAGTCCGCTTAGGCTTTGCATCTTCCTGTCCTCAATTGAGCCAACTATTGCCCTAGCATCTGGATCATATGTTCTGCTTCGGCCTGCACTTCAGGAATCATTTTACGCATAAGGGTAAGACGGTCAAATAATGCTGGATCAGCAGCTAATTCGGCGCGAATAGTTTGCCCAAAGCGTTGGCGCAAGACAGTGCCAATATTGAATTTACAGACATTGGATTTGGCTAGCTTTTGAATATCTTCATGTTTAACACCGCTGGTGCCATGAATCACCAAGGGTAAATCTATAGCAGCACTTAATTCCTCAAAGCGCTCATAGTTGATATCGACCTTGCTATTTTCTAAGCGGTGAATATTGCCAACGGAGATGGCTAGCACGTCCGGTTGCCCATTAGTGGCCATGGCGATAGCCTCATCCACAGCAGTGAGGGCAGATTTAATATGGTCGCGGCCACTGGCATAGGGTACTGAACCAACCTCAGCCTCTACAGATACATTATATTCGCGCGCTAAGGCAACCACTTCGGCAACACCCGCTATATTATCGGCAATAGGCAACTGGGAGCCATCAAACATCACAGAGCTAAAGCCAGCCTTAATAGCTTCCTTTACTGTTGCTATTTCATAATGGTGATCCAAGTGCAGGCAAACGGGCACCTTGGCTTGTTCAGCTAGGGGTCGCATCATGCCAGTAATGCTTTGTAAGGGCATAAATTGAGTCATATCCAGGTTGATGGATAAGATAACACTTGCTTGTCTGGCCTCTGCCGCTTGCACCACAGCCAGGGCATCTTCATAGCCAAAGACATTAAAGCAAGCCACGGCATAGCCCTTTGCAAGTGCTGGCTGGGTAACGTCTTTGAGATTCGCTAGCATATCAACCTACTTAAACTTGTTAATCATATCTTTAATGCCAGGAATGGTTTCCAACTGATAGGCATGCTCGGGGTGGAAATTTTGGTGCAATGGGCGTTGTGATAGGCCAGCTAAAATAGTGAAGTAATACATTTCATAGCCTGGGCCAGCTACACAAGGATGGTAACCCTTATCAATCTGAATAGTAGAGCCATTGCGAATATGATAGACATCACCCATTTCATCGCCTTCGCGGGTTAAAAATTGGGCGCCAAAACCATGTTCTGGATTAAACCGGAAATTATAGACTTCATCATGCCGGCTTTCGTTAGGCAGGGCGTCCGTATCATGTTTATGAGGCGGAAAGCCTGACCAACCTCCAGCCCCCACAGTAAATAGCTCACTAACCAGTAACTTGCCTACCTGACCGCCGGGATTCTTGCCCAAAACATGTTTGATTTTACGGTGTGTTTTGGTGTCATCGGAGCCATATTGTACAGGGTCAATTTGCGCTTCTCTAACCACAAAAGGGGTATACACTTCGTCAAATTTGGCGCCAGCCACAAACACTTCAACAGCGTCACTAACACAGGTCATGGTCACTGCCATGCCCACAGGCACATAAACACCCTCAGGGTCACCTTCCCATATATGCATACGTTTGCCTACAGCGTCGAAGGTATGTTCGCCAACCGTCACATCGATACTGCCGGTGGCTGGTACTAGGCAAGTTTCATAACCGTCTACTTGGGACGTAAATGACTCCCCCTTGGTTAGCTTCACAATATTGAAGTAGCAAAGAGGTGTGCGCTGATCATCACAGTCAACAATGGCCTGATTTTGGTTGTCAAAGTGGGGTATATGCATATTAATCTCCTTTGATGGCCATGTTCAGACCCATTTAGCACTTGGGGTCATGGTCATTTCTTGCTGCAGTTCTCGTATTTCTGTGTTTGTTGGCATCACACTAGCACAGCCACGTTTAGCTACCACCAATGCTGCTGCAGCACTAGCTGCAGCTACTGCCTGTTCCCAATCTTGGGTATATGTATAGTCAGCAACTAGGTTGCCTAAAAAGGCATCACCAGCGCCATAGGGCTTTAATGCAGTAACCGGATAAATACCTGTTTGCAGGTGCTTACCCGGCATATAGATATTGGCCCCTTTAGCACCACCTTTTACCACCATAATTTTTTGCTGCGCAGTAAATTCCTTTATAAATTCTGTGAGCTGATCCGTTAAAATGGCAAATTCTTCTTGATTGCCCACCACCACATTAGCTAACTCTGCAGCCTGTTGATAAATTTGCCGCGTCGCTGCTTGGTCTGGCCAATTCCACGGCCGATAATCTAAATCCAACCACACCTTACATTGCTTGGCCCTAGCCTGCTGCATTGCTGCTAATGTTGCACTGCGTGAAGGCTCAGAAATTAAACTAGTGCCCGTTACAATCAGGTTAGCGCTATCTGCGATGGCGTCAGCAACAGCGGCATTATACTGCCAATGCAGATCAGCAGCATTATTGCGATAGATAACGACCTCACAGTCATGGTTACGCACCTCTGCTAATGCCAAGCTGGTACGACCACTTGCTTCACTAGTCTGAATATAGTTCTGTGCAACATTCGTTTCAGCAAGTCGTTGTCTAACAAAGTCACCAACGGCATCGGCTGACAAAGCGGTAATAAGCCCCACTTGCGCACCCGCACGCCCAAGGGCGGCGGCAATATTACCTGCTGAGCCACCCATATCGGCACTAAAGCCAAGGGCATCACGGGTTTTACCACCCTCTTCAAGAGGATATAAATCCATGCCTGCGCGGCCGATAACCAGGGCTTGCCAGGTTGTTCCCGAATTTGAAGCGGTGGCTTTGGTCACCACCTACTCCACATCCATCCATTGCCCAGCCATGGCAGAACGGTCGATAGCATCCATGACCTTTTCGATTTGTAAGCCATCAGCAAAACTTGGCCAGGTAGTCGTGTCACTATCAATAGCCGTAAGCAGCTGATTGAGTTCACAAGCCTTAACATCAACATAACCAAGATTATGGCCAGCATTGGGTAGAAATGCATCATAAGGCTTGTGATAGGGGCCAGATAAAATAGTGCGAAAGCCCTGTTGGCGTGGATCTTGGTCTTGGGTAAACAGTTGTAGTTCATTCAGGCGCTCTTGATCAAAGCGAATCATGCCCTTGGAGCCATGGACTTCCCAACTTAACCCACATTTGCGGCCCCAGGCTACTCGGCTTACTCTAAGGGTGCCTTTAATACCGCTATTAAAGCGAGCGATAGCCATGCATACATCATCATTATCAACGGCTTTACGCGTTCCTGTTTTGGGGTCTTCACGGTCAGCATAGACGATATCGTATTCCCCTACGACGCGGCTGATTTCACTATCGGTGATAAAGTGAGCAACACTAACTAAGTGACACATGACATCGGCATTAGCACCGGTGCCAGATAATTCACGATTCATGCGCCAGCTATAGGGGCGCTCTGGATCTGCTTCGTTATCTACATCATAAACCCCAAAGAAACCTGTTATATCGCCAATCACACCCTCTCTAATCAGATCACGGGCCGAATGGACGAGGGGGTTCTGGGTATAGTTATAACCAACAATAGTTTTTTGTGGGCTGGTTGCAGCCGCATCAACCATGGCTTGGGAGTCAGCTAAGTTGGTAGACATGGGCTTTTCACACCAGACATGTTTGCCAGCAGCCAAGGCAGCGACAGCAATTTCTTTATGCACGGCGTTAGGCACGCAGATAGAAATTAACTCTACTTTGGGGTCATTGATGACGTCCATATAATTGCTGGTGCAGCGCTCAAAGCCCATTTCTTTGCGCTTTGCCTCAGCAATTTCTGGACTTTGATCACAGACAATTTCTAACTTTGGGCGCAGGCTGCCACCAAAAACAGTGCCAGCTGCCGCGTATGCAATAGAGTGGGCTTTGCCCATAAAGGCGGTGCCAATAACACCAATGCCAATAGTTTTCATATTTTATGCTCTGCATTGTGAACGAACCCGAATCATTCACTGGGGTGGGGTCTAAAATTCCATACCAACAAACTATTCGGGCGAATGGTTGTTACAAAAACTACACTGTACCTTGTAGCTGCTCATTAAGGTATTGTAACTCTTTACCACCAGCCATAAGATTTTGTAGTTCATCGATACTAATCTCATCACGGGTATGGGTGCCTAGGGTGGCGCCACGGTTAAGTACCGTAAAGCGGTCACCTACTGCATAAGCATGGCGCACATTGTGGGTAATAAGTATAACAGCAAGGCCCTTTTTACGAACTTTATCGATATATTTCAATACCATAGAAGTCTGTGCAACACCTAAGGCTGAAGTCGGTTCGTCGAGAATCAAAACCTTAGCACCAAAGTGCACGGCACGAGCAATGGCCACGGTTTGGCGTTCACCACCAGACAAGGTGCCTACGGCTTGATCGGGATCACGCACGTCAATACCAATGCGCTGCATTTCTTCACAAGTGACTTGATTGGCATATTCATGATCGAATAACTTGAAGGGGCCATATTTCTTAACTGGTTCACGTCCCATAAAAAAGTTACGCGTCACTGACATTAATGGAATCATACCTAAGTCTTGGTGTACAGTGGCAATACCCGCATTCATGGCTTCCCTAGGTGTGCCAAAATGAACTTCATCACCATGCATCATCATGGTGCCACTAGTCGGTTGATGGACACCTGAAAGGACTTTAATCAAAGTCGATTTGCCGGCGCCATTGTCGCCTAGCAGGCCCATAACTTCGCCAGGATAAATGTCTAATGACACGCCATTTAAGGCAACTACGGAGCCAAAGTGTTTAACAATATTGTCGAGATGTATAAGGGGCTGTTCGTTCGCCATTTTACTTTTCTCCTGTGGCGTAACGACGCACATACTTGTTGAAGGTTACGGCGATTAGCAGCATCACCCCTAAGAAGACTAGATACCAATCCTGGTCGATTTGGGTGTAGGTTAAGCCGATGGCCACCATACCAAATATAATAGCGCCAAAGAAGGCGCCAATAGCTGAGCCATAACCACCAGTTAGGAGGCAGCCACCGATAACGGCGGCGATAATGGCTTCAAACTCTTTTT
>DNNY01000036.1 GCA_003497765.1 Oceanospirillaceae bacterium | reverse complement strand
TAGTAGCTAAGATCATCGCCTAAGCTATTTAGTGCTGCTTGTCAGCACTTAAAAAAGCCGCTTCGGTTTGACTCGTAGCGGCTTTTTTTGTGCCTAAATATACACCAGTAAAAGTATTGCTAATGCTAAAATTTACCCGTGCATACTAATCAATAATATAGGAGCCATGACATGAGTTTTGTATCGATTCAGTCTACTTTATTTAAGCTGCGCAGTAATAAACTATTTGAGTTATCTGTAGTGGCTGTAATCCTATTGTCGGCCTTAGTGATTGGTGCCAAGACTTATTCTATTCCAGCAAACGTTATGGCCGTGATTGGCTGGCTAGATGTGGCAATCACTGTCTTCTTTCTGTTGGAAATTAGCTTGCGTTTCTTGGGCGATGCCAATAAATCTCAGTTCTTTAGGGATCCTTGGAATTTGTTCGATACCATTATTGTCGTCGTTAGTCTGATACCCGTTGAAGATAGTGAACTGGCATTAGTTGGTCGCTTAATTCGTATTTTCAGGGTATTGCGTATGGTGTCCATCGTGCCCGAATTGCGGTTGTTGCTGAACTCACTTATCAAAGCCCTTCCCCAGTTGGGTTATGTGGTGCTGTTGATGTTTATTATCTTTTATATATATGCCGCTGTGGGCACGTCATTTTTCGCTAATATCAATCCTTCTTTATGGCAGGATATCTCCATCTCTATGTTGACCTTATTTAGGGTGATGACGTTTGAGGATTGGACTGATGTGATGTATGAGGTTATGGAAGTGTATGGTTTTGCTTGGGTCTATTTCCTGAGTTTTATTTTCCTGACTGCTTTTGCTTTCTTAAATATGGTAATTGGTATCGTTGTGAATGTTATGGAAAATGAGCATAGTAAGGAGCGGCAGGCCGAATCCGACGCAAAAGGAGAGGCCACACTTGCAGATTTGCAGCAGGAGTTGGCAGAGATTAAGCTGTTGCTTAAACAGCGATAAGTGGATTACGCAGATACCAAAAATAGCTACAAAAAAACCCGCTAACCTAAAAAGTTAGCGGGTTTTTTAGCAGACTAAATTACTTAGCCGCTTTCTTTGCTTTCTCTTCTTCAATCACTTGCTCAGCCACATTCTGTGGGCAAGGCATATAGTGAGAGAATTCCATGGAGAATTGGCCACGACCAGAGGTGATGGTACGTAAGTGACCGATGTAGCCAAACATTTCAGATAGTGGCACATCTGCTTTAATACGCACACCAGTTACGCCAGCTTCCTGATCTTTGATCATGCCACGACGACGATTCAAATCTCCAATCACATCACCAACGTGATCATCTGGGGTAAACACGTCAACTTTCATAATTGGCTCAAGCAACTGTGGACCAGCCTTAGGCATGGATTGACGATAGGCACCCTTGGCGGCAATTTCAAAGGCTACAGCTGAGGAATCAACAGCATGGTAACCACCATCAAACAGTTCAATTTCCACGTCTAGTAATGGGAAACCAGCCAAAGGACCTTCTTGCATCATACCGGCAAAGCCTTTTTCGATGGCAGGGAAGAATTCTTTTGGTACGTTACCGCCTACAACGGTAGAAGTGAACTGGAAACCAGAACCCGTTTCGCCAGGCCTGATGCGGTAATCGATTTTACCAAATTGACCAGAACCACCAGACTGCTTCTTGTGGGTATAGCTATCTTCAAGAGGTGTGGTAATGGTTTCACGATAAGCAACCTGTGGCTGACCTACGATCAGTTCAACACCATAAGTACGCTTTAGAATGTCTACTTTAATATCTAAGTGTAATTCGCCCATGCCCTTAAGGATGGTTTGGCCGGAATCTTCGTCGGTTTCAACCACGAAGGAAGGATCTTCTGCTACCATCTTGCCAATGGCAATCCCCATCTTCTCTGTGGAACCTTTGTCTTTTGGCGTTACAGCAATAGAGATTACTGGCTCAGGGAAGATCATAGGCTCTAGAGTACATGGTGCTTTTGGATCACATAGGGTGTGGCCAGTTTGTACGTTCTTCATGCCTACTACAGCGATAATGTCACCTGCTTGAGCACTAGACAATTCGGTGCGCTCATCAGCGTGCATTTCTACCATACGGCCGATACGTTCTGTTTTGCCAGTGTAAGAGTTAAGAATGGTGTCGCCCTTATTCAATACACCAGAGTAAATGCGAATAAAGGTTAAAGCACCAAAACGGTCATCCATAATCTTAAATGCCAAGGCGCGTAATGGCTCATCAGCAGAAACAGTAGCTACTTCGCCAGTGGCTTCACCGGTCTCGCCATCAGTTAATGGTTGGGCATCAACTTCAGTTGGGCTGGGTAGGTAGTCAACCACGGCATCCAATACCAATTGCACACCTTTATTCTTAAAGGCAGAACCACAATAGGTAGGGAAGAAGTCAAGGGCAATAGTACCTTTGCGGATACAACGCTTAATGTCTTCCATGGAAGGTTCTTCACCATCCATGTAAGCCATCATGAGGTCATCATCCTGTTCGACAGCTGTTTCAATCAGTTTCTCATGATACTCTTCAACTTGGTCGATCATGTCAGCAGGAATATCAACAATTTCAAAATTTTCTGGTAGGCCAGAATCATCCCATACATATGCTGTTTTGGTTAAAATATCGACCACACCTACAAAACCATCTTCTCGGCCGATAGGTAAGGTCATAACCAATGGATTAGCACCAAGCACTTTTTCAACTTGCCCAACGACGCGCAGGAAGTCAGCACCGATGCGATCAAGCTTATTAACGAATATGACACGTGCAACTTCAGATTCGTTGGCATAGCGCCAGTTAGTTTCGGACTGAGGTTCAACACCTCCAGAACCACAAAATACACCTATACCACCGTCTAACACCTTCAAAGATCGATATACTTCTACAGTGAAGTCAACGTGTCCAGGTGTATCAATGA
>DNNY01000145.1 GCA_003497765.1 Oceanospirillaceae bacterium | reverse complement strand
GAAATTCCTGCAATAATTCTTTTTGCTGCTTACTTAGATTCACCGGTGTCTCAATAGCAATTTTGCAAATTAAGTCACCTTGGCCACCCCCACGTACTTGGGTAACGCCTTTACCCCGCAGACGGAACAGCTTACCACTTTGAGCGCCTTCAGGAATTTTTAGCTTTACTCGACCATCTAAGGTAGGTACTTCAATTTCACCACCTAAGGCCGCATCGGTAAAGGCAATAGGCACCTCACAGTATAAGTGCTTGCCGTCGCGCTGAAAAATACTATGTTCGCGCACAGAAACCTGCACATATAGATCACCTGTAGGCCCACCGTTAACGCCAGCTTCACCCTCACCGGTTAAGCGGATACGATCACCCGTATCTACCCCAGCAGGGATTTTGACGGATAAGGTTTTCGATTCTTGCACTCGACCCTCACCATGACAACTGCGACAAGGGTCAGCAATAATGGTGCCTTTACCATGACATTGGGGGCAGGTTTGTTGCACTGAGAAAAAGCCCTGCTGCATGCGCACTTGCCCTGCGCCATTACAGGTGCCACAGTTTTTTGGCTTGGTACCTGGCTTGGCACCAGTACCATCACAAACCTCACACTCCACCTGCGTGGGGATACGAATTTCTTTGCTCACGCCACGCACAGCTTCTTCTAGATCAAGCTCCATGGTGTACCGTAAATCAGCGCCGCGTTGCACGCCAGAACGGCCACCGCCGGCACCACCGCCAAAGATATCACCAAACATATCGCCAAACACATCGCTAAAGCCCGCACCGCCGCCGCCAAAGCCACCACCGCCAGCACCAGCCTCTACTCCCGCGTGACCATATTGATCATAGGCCGCTTTCTTCTGCCCATCGGATAGTACTTCGTAGGCTTCATTCACTTCTTTAAAGCTTTCTTCCGCAACCTTATCATCAGGGTTGCGGTCGGGATGGAACTTCATGGCCATGCGCCGGAAGCCCTTTTTAATGTCCTTGTCAGAAGCGTTCTTGTCTACCCCAAGCACTTCATAATAATCGCGTTTCGACATGTTTAATCCACTGGTTGTAATCACTAACTGTAAATGCAAGAACGCGGAACCAGAGTCCCGCGTTACCAACTACATCAAGATGTGGCGCGAGGGCTTACTTCTTGTCGTCGTCTTTTACTTCCTCAAATTCTGCATCAACAGCGTCATCAGCTTCCGCCTGAGCTTCACCTGGTGCACCCTGTGCCGCTTGCTCAGCATACATCTTTTCCGCAATAGCTTGGGAAGCTTCAGTTAGCGCCTTGGTTTTAGCTTCGATATTATCCTTATCATCGGATTTCAAGGCTTCTTCCAACTCAGTAATGGCTTCTTCAACGGCTGTTTTTTCTTCCTCAGAAACTTTATCACCCGCTTCTTCTAGCATTTTCTTCACTGAGTGCACCATACCGTCACCCATATTGCGCGCTGCAACCAGCTCTTCAAACTTCTGGTCTTCAGCAGCATTCGCTTCCGCATCCTGTACCATCTTTTCGATTTCATCATCGCTTAAGCCAGAAGAGGCCTTAATAACGATAGACTGTTCTTTACCTGTACCTTTATCTTTGGCTGATACATTTAAGATACCGTTAGCGTCAATATCGAAACTGACTTCAATTTGTGGAATACCACGTGGCGCAGGTGGGATATCGCTTAAGTCAAAACGACCCAAGGACTTGTTCTGCGTTGCTTGCTTACGCTCACCCTGACAAACATGGATAGTCACTGCCGCTTGGTTATCATCAGCAGTAGAAAAGACCTGCGACTTCTTAGTAGGAATCGTAGTGTTTTTCTCGATCAAGGCAGTCATCACCCCACCCATGGTTTCAATACCCAGGGTTAGAGGTGTTACATCCAACAATAATACATCAGTCACGTCACCAGCTAGTACCGCACCCTGAATAGCCGCACCCATGGCTACTGCTTCGTCTGGGTTAACATCTTTACGCGGCTCTTTACCAAAGAACTGGCTAACTTCACTCTGTACTAAAGGCATACGACTCTGACCACCCACAAGGATGATTTCGTCAATATCAGAGGCTTCCAGATCAGCATCTCTTAGGGCTTGAGCACATGGCTTCAAAGTAGAAGCCACTAGGTCTTCTACTAAAGATTCTAACTTAGCACGCGTTACCTTGACGTTAAGGTGCTTAGGACCTGTGGCGTCAGCGGTAATATAAGGCAAGTTAACATCAGTCTGGCTGGCGCTTGACAACTCTACTTTGGCCTTTTCTGCTGCTTCTTTTAGACGTTGCAGAGCCAGTGGGTCATTATGCAGATCAATACCCGATTCTTTCTTAAACTCACCGGCCAAGAATTCAATCAAACGCAAGTCAAAATCTTCGCCACCAAGGAAGGTATCGCCATTGGTAGCCAGTACTTCAAATTGGTGCTCGCCATCCACATCAGCAATTTCGATAATGGAAATATCGAAAGTACCACCACCTAAGTCATACACAGCAATAGTGGAATCACCACGATTCTTGTCCATACCATAAGCCAAAGCCGCCGCCGTTGGCTCGTTGATAATACGCTTTACATCCAGACCAGCAATCTTGCCCGCATCTTTAGTAGCTTGACGTTGCGAGTCATTAAAATAAGCAGGCACAGTAATAACGGCTTCTTTAACACTTTCACCCAAGAAATCTTCCGCAGTCTTCTTCATTTTCTTTAGAATTTCAGCAGAAATCTGAGGTGGCGCTTTGCTTTCACTATTGACTCGTACCCAAGCATCACCATTGTCGGCAGCTTCAATTTTATAAGGCACCATAGTGATATCTTTTTGTACCACATCATCCTTAAACTTACGGCCGATCAGACGCTTGATGGCAAATAAGGTATTCGTAGGGTTGGTAACAGCCTGACGCTTAGCAGGTTGACCAACTAGGATTTCGCCGTCTTCAGAAAAAGCGATAATGGAAGGAGTTGTGCGATCACCTTCAGCGTTTTCAATTACTTTTGGCGCGTTGCCATCCAATACAGACACACATGAGTTGGTAGTGCCTAAGTCAATCCCGATGATTTTTCCCATCTTTAACTCCAATATTCCTTGACCCGTCCTTACGGGCAGCTAAATTAATTCAGTTCAAACAGTGCTAGAGGTGTAAGCCGTATCTTGTCGACTTATGCGTTGCAGTGCTTGCTTGCTTTCGTTTGTAAGGCCATAAGGCTGTTTTTCAACCCAAAAACCACAATTTTTTTAGGTTTTTATTGCCAGCACCTACAATTATTTAGTTCAGTAGGCTATTTGGTGACAACCACCATGGCAGGACGGATCAAACGTCCATTCAAGGTATAGCCTTTTTGGAACACATCCATCACTGTATTGGGTTCCATATCTGGATTAGGCACCGCCGTCATGGCTTCGTGTAGTTCCGGATTAAAGGGCTCGCCGTGAGGATCTACTTGCTCGACATTGAATTTTTTCAAGCCATCCAACAACATGGTTTGGCTCATCTCAACGCCTTCAAGTAGGTTCTCGAGAGTCGCATTTTCGGCTTTACTGGCGACAATAGCGCGCTCTAGGTTATCAACCAAACCCAATAGTTCAGTGATTAGTTTTTCCTGGCCAAATTTATGGGCCTTGGAAACATCAAGCTCAGCGCGGCGGCGGATATTCTGGACTTCAGCTTGAGCCCGAATAACATCTTCTTTTTGGTTTTCAACTTGTTCCAAAGCAGCTTGTAATTCAAGCTGCAAAGATTCTACCGTAACCTCTGGCACAGATTCTTCTGCAGTTGGTTCAACAGTTTCCTGCTCAACAACCTGCTCTTGTTCTGCTGCTGGATTATCTTTTTTACTCATGGATACTCCATTCATGAATGCCTAATTTAATCAAATCAAAGCCTCATTAAAGTAAGAGACTCGAATGGCAATTTATATGGGGACAACAAACTACGATTCAAGCATTTTTTAGCCATATTTTGGGAACTTAAAAACAAATATACTGGACATCTATACACCACTGTATATAATTACAGTATATTTATTTAAATTAACGCCTGCGAGGACCCTGCGATGCTTCAACAATTAATCGTGCAGCACTTTGCTTTGGTCGACTTTCTGCACCTAGATTTTAACAACAATATGACGGCCATTAGTGGCGAAACAGGCGCTGGTAAATCTATCCTATTAGATGCCTTGGGGCTAACATTAGGCGATCGTGCCGAATCTGGCTGTGTGCGTCAGGGTGCCGATAAGGCCGACATTCATGCCGTATTTGATCTGCACCAAGTACCCAAAGTAAAAGATTATTTGGCCAGCAAACATTTATCTAGTGAAGAAGATCCGGATACCTGCATTTTACGCCGCATCGTTAATCAGGATGGTCGCTCTAGAGGGTATGTTAATGGCCGCCCAGTAAATATCTCTGTACTTAAATTGCTTGGCCAACAGCTGATTAATATTCATGGGCAACATGAACACCAACATTTGCTAGCCCGGGATAGCCACCTAAAACTATTAGACGCCTATGGTGATTACCCAGAGCGGCTAGCAACCGTCAAAACGATTAGCCAACAATGGCGGGAATTAGACAGCCAAGCCAAAGCCATGATGGGTGGACACCTTCTCAGTGAAGCCGAACAACAGCTGTTAGCTTATCAAGTCGATGAGCTGGAAAATCTAGCCCTAGAACAAAACGAGCTGGCTCAATTGGAACAGG
>DNNY01000164.1 GCA_003497765.1 Oceanospirillaceae bacterium | reverse complement strand
ATTAGATGCCAGACTAGGTGGCTCAATTAAGGAGCAAAGCCATGACTGATAATGTCGCTGTACAAATTACCATCCTTGAACAAAGCTATACCCTCACCAGTCCCGTTGGTAAGGAAGAACACCTGCGCGAGGCAGCGCGAAACCTAGATGCACGCCTAAAGGCTATCAAGGATAGCGGTCGTGTAAGCGGATTAGAACGTATGGCCGTAATGGCCGCCCTCAACTTTAGTGCCGAGTCCTTGCAAAACCAAAAAGACATGCAACTGTTAGAAGCTGCTTTGAGCCAATTAGACACTAAAGTTAAAGAACACTTAAATCCAAATGAAGTCAGATTAAGACCTGCATAGAAAAAGAGTTTAGAAATCATTTAGTAAACCCAATGGATGGCTACAATCAGCATTTTTTAGGGGAACTAATACCGCTTGGTTGCAAAAAAAAGTTCAATTCCTTTACTATTAAATTATTGCCAAGCTTAATCTGAGAGCTCTATAATGCTAGCAAGACTCCCTGTAGTTAGCGATATTCGGTTAAGTCCTTGAGCCGATATTACCAGCAAGGAATTAGCTCGCACTGGTTCTGCGCATGTCCGTGTACCGGAAAGCCTTCTACCAGACAGCTTCTTCCACCTTGAACCCATCGGGTTCAGGGCCACTGCCGAAAACGCAACTTTGGGGAGTCCTGTCCAGCCTCTTTTCTTATTGAATCAACACGCTCATGATTTTGAGCAACGGTGCTTAAGTGATTAGAATTTGAGTATTTTTAAATTACCAAAAAGCATTTGGTAAGAATTAGTATCAAAAAAAAGGCAAAAAAACGCGGGAACAAGTCCCGCGAAAAGGCATCCAACTGATAAAATACAGTATAAGCCCACTATTGAATCCTGCTGACAAACTAAGTAATGACAGGTCTATCAGATGACTTTGTTGACCAATCTAGTGGAACCAGCCAATATAATACGATCGACTTACTAGTATATGAATATGAGTGCAAGAGTGTGTCAAGATGACGTAAAAAAACGTAAACCAACTCTACAACTCAACTTAATAGAACACAAATATGCCACAATAAGCCTATGCCCAAAGGAGTCGCAAGATGAGCAAAAGCAACAAGATATTGCTGGTTGAAGATGATAAAGAACTTAATGAGTTGTTGACGGAATTTCTGCAACTAGAGAATTTCTCTGTCACGAGCACATTCGATGGCGCTGAAGGCATCGAAAAAGCTCTGCATAACGATTATGACGCCATCGTTTTAGATATAATGTTGCCCAAAGTAAATGGGCTAGAAGTGCTCAAACAACTACGTAACACTAAAAAAACCCCCGTCTTGATGCTAACTGCCCGAGGCGATGAAGTCGATCGCATTATTGGCTTTGAAATGGGAGCCGATGACTACCTACCCAAGCCCTGTAATCCGCGGGAAATTATTGCCCGCATAAAAGCGATTTTAAGACGGGTAGATATGGACAGAGAAGATATTAAGCCTTCGCCTAGTAACGGACTTGTTAAGGCTGATGATATTGAGCTTAATCCTGCCACCAGAGTAGCCACCTTAGATGCAGAAGTTCTAGAGTTAACTAGCACTGAATTTAACTTATTACAAAACCTGCTCGCCAACGCTGGCAGTGTTCTTAGCAAAGAAGAACTAACTGAGTCAGCATTGGGTCGTAAGCTGACTTTATATGATCGTAGTATTGATATGCACTTAAGTAACTTACGCCGTAAACTGGGGCCTTTTGCTGATGGCAAACCGCGCATCAAAACCGTTCGTGGCATTGGCTATCTTTATGTTGCCAATTAAACAGTTTTAATTCGTAAGGCTGAGCATGCGTAGTTTGTATTGGAAAATCTTCCTATTCTTTTGGCTTACGGTAATTATGACTATGGCGGCAGTTGCTGCCTTAACCGGCACCATTATCAAAAATCGAGAGGCAGTAGAATCTCACCAAGTTATAGCCTTAGCTATGGATGCCGCTGATATTTTTGAGCAGAAAGGCCATCAAGCACAAACCAAAAAGCTCCAAGATATTGAAAAACGCTACAATATTAGGGCCTTTATGCTCGACGAACAGAACCGACCTATCAGCCAAGTAAATCTTCCCAAAGACTGGTTATCTCTAGCCCTACCCCTGACACCTAATCGCTTTATCGAACGCACCAAACGTGGTTTGCGGGTCTATCCCATTTCCAGTACCAGTGGTGAAAAATATGTGTTTATTGCACGCGTTTTTACCGATAATTCTTACCAGGGTTGGCTGAAGCACCTGCCTGGCCTGCAAGTTACCACGGCATTACTTATTGTGGCGATCTTCACCACCTTTATTACTTGGCGTATTACTACCCCACTAGCTAGTCTTAGGCGCACAACCAATGCCTTTGCCCGGGGTAAGTTTGATACTCGAGTAGAAGATAAAGTACTTTCACGTAAAGACGAAATAAGTCAGCTTGGTCAGTCAATTAACCATATGGCTGAGCGTACCTCCCTGCTGCTTAACAATCAGCAACGCTTATTTCGAGATATATCCCACGAGCTAAGAACACCACTGGCACGTCAGCAAATTGCCCTAGAAATTTTAGCCCGCAAATTGGAGGATAAAGATCAAGGTGATATCGATCGCATTGAGCGTGAAATAGACCGCATGAGCATCTTGATCGACCAAGTTTTGACCTTGTTACGACTAGAACAGGGTGAAAGTCAGCCGGAAGCATCTGAGTATGATATTGCCAAACTTATTCGCCTTGTGGTTCATGATGCTACCTATGAAGCCCAAAATGAAAACAAAATTCAGTTGGATTTACCCCCTTCATTAACCTTGCCAGGTTTTCCCGAAGCCACCTCTCGTGCTCTCGAAAATATTATCCGTAACGCCATACGCTATTCGGGTGACAAGGGGAAAGTATATATTCAGGTTAGACGTACAAAAGGCTGGGTTGATATTGTCATAGCTGACGACGGCCCTGGCGTTCCAGATTCAGCATTGGCAAATTTGTTTGAACCCTTTTTTCGAGTCGATGAAAGTCGCAACCAACAAGCCGGGGGCTACGGTATTGGTATGGCCATTGCCGAGCAATCCATACGCAGTCAGGGCGGGTCAATTTCTGCTAGCAATCGGCCTCAAGGTGGCTTAGAGGTCACCTTACGACTACCTACTTAGCCATTATAGTCTGCCGCAGAAGGACTCAAAAACAGCTGATAGGCTGGATTTTCCGTTTCCTCGTGGAATGCATAACCTAGTTCGTCTAGATAGCCCATAAGACGGGCTTTATCGTCTGGTGTAACCTGCAAACCAACCAGTACCCTACCATAAGCATTACCATGATTACGGTAATGAAACATGGTTATATTCCAGTTATGGCCTAGCTTATTTAAGAAATTCAGCAAGGCACCTGGACGCTCAGGGAAAGTAAAACGATATACTACCTCATCATTGACCTTGGCATGACCACCAACCATATAACGAATATGAATCTTAGCCATTTCATTATCGCTAAGGTCTTGGGCTTGGATACCTGCTGCAGATAATTCTGCCATTAGCTCATCACGACCACCACCATTGGCCATTAATTGCACACCTACAAATACCTGTGCACTTTGCTGATCAGCATAACGATAATTAAACTCGGTGACATTGCGGTTGCCTAAAGCCTGACAGAAAGTTTTAAAACTCCCCGGGCGTTCAGGAATCATGGCCGCAATAATAGCTTCTCGCTGTTCACCTATTTCTGCCCGCTCGGCAACGTGCCGTAAACGGTCAAAGTTCACATTGGCACCACTGGCAATAGCCACCAGATTTTGGTCTGCAACTTGTTGTTGGGCAACATATTTTTTTAGTCCAGCCACGGAACAGGCACCAGCTGGTTCCGTAATAGCTCTGGTATCGTCATACAAATCTTTTATCGCAGCACACATTTCATCTGTGGTAACAGTAATAACGTCATCCACAAAATCCTTAGCTATGGCGAAATTTCGTTCACCTATTTGGGCTACTGCCACACCATCAGCAAATAAACCAATTTCTGGCAGCACCACCCGTTCCCCCGCTTCCAGCGCAGCTTTTAGGCAAGCCGCATCTTCTGGCTCTACACCGATAACTTTAATATCAGGGTTGAGGTATTTTAAATACACCGCCATACCTGCCATCAAGCCGCCACCACCAACGGGTATAAATACCGCATGCATATCGGGAATTTGACGAATTAACTCAACAGCAACAGTACCTTGCCCAGCAATTACATCATCATTATCAAAGGGGTGCACATACACATAACCATGCTCCTCTATTAATTTTAATGAGTGGGCATAGGCTTCTGGAAAGCTATCACCTTGAAGCACCACTGTGGCCCCAAAAGAGCGTACAGCATTGACCTTAATTTCAGGGGTTGTTATAGGCATCACAATGGTTGCCCCCACACCCATATGTTGCGCCGCCAAGGCTAAGCCTTGAGCATGGTTACCAGCCGAAGCCGTTACCACGCCTAAGGCCTGTTCCGCTGAGGATAAATTCTGTAAGCAGTTATAGGCACCGCGCAGTTTAAACGAGAATACTGGTTGCAAATCCTCACGCTTAATCAGGACATTATTTTGCAATCTAGTGGATAAACCTTTAGCTCGATCTACTGGTGTTTCCTTGGCCAAATCATAAATATTGGCAGCGAGGATTTTTTTGATATAACGACTGGGCATCTATGCCACCTGTGCAAAAATAAAAATTTAATGATCTTCCATCGGTTATGGTAATAATTCATAACCTTAACGTCTACATGCAGACTATAGATTTCGAGTATAATAGCTGTTTTAAGCCATTTATCGAGCCAGTTATGCATCAAGATGAACTAAAGCAGGCCGTTGCTCAGGCCGCTGTTGATTATATAACCCCACACCTTAACAAAGATTCTATTGTGGGTGTTGGCACTGGCTCTACGGCGAACTGTTTTATAGACGCCCTAGCTACCATTAAACACACCTTTGATGCCGCCGTGGCTAGTTCCGAAGAAACAGCTTCAAGATTGCGTGAGCGCGGTATTAATGTATTGGAACTTAATAGCGTTCAACAACTACGTTTCTACATTGATGGTGCCGATGAGAGCGACCATCAACTCAATCTTATTAAAGGTGGTGGCGCGGCCTTAACCCGGGAAAAAATTGTTGCCGCCGTAGCGGAAGAATTTATCTGTATAGCTGATGAGTCTAAATTGGTTAATACCTTAGGTACCTTCCCTCTACCTGTAGAGGTAATCCCTATGGCCCGAAGCTATGTGGCACGCAAGCTAGTTGGCTTAGGTGGTGAGCCCATTTGGCGTCAAGGCGTGGTGACGGATAATGGTAACTATATTTTAGATGTCCATGGTTTAGAGATAACCAATCCCACAGAACTGGAAACTGAGATTAATCAGATTACTGGGGTGGTAACAAATGGCATCTTCGCTATGCGCAGTGCAGACATACTATTACTAGCAACACCAGAAGGTATTAAACAGTTAGACTAAAGCAGGGCTTAAAAATTAAGCCCTGCTTTTTTTCTAGAACAAGACGCGACAGCTCTTAGTACCAGTAACGGCTTTCAGTTTAGCTAGGGCGAACTCAGAATGTGCCGCATCAATATCAATGACCACATAACCAATCTTGTCATTGGTATTTAAGTACTGACCAGAAATATTGATATTGTTTTCAGAAAACACATTGTTTATCTGTGATAAAACACCAGGGACGTTAGCATGGATATGTAACAGTCGGTGAGTGTTTTCATGATTAGGCAAAGATACCTCAGGGAAGTTAACCGCTGATAGAGTGGTACCATTACCGCAGTAACGAGCCATCTTATCGGCCACTTCAATACCAATATTTTCTTGCGCTTCTACCGTTGAACCACCAACATGTGGGGTCAGAATAACATTATCAAAGTCACGCAAAGGCGATATAAATTCTTCATCATTGGAACGTGGCTCAACAGGGAACACATCAATGGCAGCACCAAGCAGTTTGCCGCTTTCTAAACTTTTGGCCAGCGCATCTATATCCACCACTGTGCCACGAGCAGCATTAATTAGGATGGCACCATCTTTCATTTGTGCAAACTGTTTTGGCCCCATCAAATTAGCCGTAGACTTGGTTTCTGGCACATGCAAACTAACCACATCAGCCTTACCTAGCAGCTCCGCTAAAGAATTGACTGCTTGGGCATTGCCGAGACTTAATTTGGCAACCGTATCATAATAGATAACATGCATACCCATAGACTCAGCCATAATTCCCAGTTGAGAGCCGATAGAGCCATAGCCAATTAAACCTAGGACCTTGCCACGCATTTCATAGGAATTTTTCGCTGACTTTAACCAAACACCGCGATGAGCTTTGGCATTTTTCTCTGCCACACCACGCAACAAGATAACAGCCTCGGCAATCACGAGTTCTGCCACACTGCGGGTATTACTATATGGTGCGTTAAAGACTGGCACACCCATTTCTAGGGCAGCGCCCAAATCAACTTGGTTAGTACCAATACAGAAACAGCCTACTGCCAGCAGTTTTGGTGACGATTCTAGTACCTTACGGGTGATCTGGGTACGTGAACGAATGCCGACAAAATGTGCGTCTGCAAGGATTTCGATTAGTTCATCTTCAGGCAATGCGGTGGTGTAAAAATGAATGTTCTTATAACCTTCATTTTTTAACGTTTCCACCGCCGACTGGTGAACGCCCTCTAACAGTACAATCTTAATCTTGTCCTTGTTTAAAGAATAGTTCATATCGTTTGGCACGGTTCGGTTTTCCCAAGTAATGGCAGCTGTTCTGCCGGTTATTTCCAACAAAAATAAACACCCACCGTGTTCCAAACCATGGTCTGATCGTTATCGCAATAAGAGTGATGGTTTGGATTAGAGGGCAAGCACTTTTTCTTGAGGGTCTAAGTTATCTATATTCGACCAATTTGGCCTATAAACGACTATTTTATCACGATTTTTATGGCAAAACAGGCCAAATAGGCGCAATAAGCATAAAAAAAGGGCCGCTATTTTGCGACCCTTTTTTCCTATAATAAACTTCGTTTATTATGTCTTACCATACAGGTATTGTACTGCCAAATTAGGCTTCTATATCCTTCATGGTCAACTTAATCCGACCGCGAGCGTCAACATCTAAAACCTTGACCTTCACCATCTGACCTTCCTCAAGATAGTCAGTCACTTTCTCAACTCGCTCTTGGGAGATTTGGGAAATATGCACTAAGCCATCTTTGCCTGGCAAGATATTTACAAAGGCACCAAAATCGACAATGCGTTCTACTTTACCTTCATAAATAGCACCAACTTCAGCTTCAGCAGTGATCGATAAAATCTTCTGTTCCGCTAGTTCAGCAGCTGCCTTGTCGTCCGCATACACACGTACCGTGCCATCATCTTCGATATCTATAGAAGCGCCTGTTTCTTCACACAAACTACGAATAGTTGCGCCGCCCTTACCAATCACATCACGAATCTTATCTTGATCGATCTTGATTGTTTTCATAGTCGGTGCATTGTCGTTTAATTCAGCACGTGGCGTAGCAATTACCTTGTTCATCTCACCCAAAATATGGATACGAGCATCGTAAGCTTGCTCGAGGGCAATCTCCATAATTTCTTCGGTGATACCTTGTATCTTTATATCCATCTGCAAAGCAGTGATACCCTCAGCAGACCCAGCTACCTTAAAGTCCATATCACCTAGATGATCTTCATCACCCAAGATATCGGTTAATACGGCAAAGCCTTCATCTTCTTTTACAAGACCCATGGCAATACCAGCAACAGGGGCTTTTAGAGGCACACCAGCATCCATTAGCGCTAGAGAAGTACCACATACGGAAGCCATGGAACTAGAACCATTAGATTCGGTAATTTCTGATACCACACGAATGGTATATGGGAAGTCTTCCTGAGTTGGCAGCATGGCCTGTACACCTCGACGAGCTAGACGGCCATGACCAATTTCACGGCGGCCAGGACCCATCATACGACCCGTTTCACCAACTGAATAGCTGGGGAAGTTATAGTGCAACATAAAGGGATCTTTTTGTTCGCCTTCCAAGGAATCAATGATCTGTTGATCACGACTTGTACCTAGGGTAGCGGCTACAATCGCTTGGGTTTCTCCACGGGTAAACAAAGAAGAACCATGCGCCTTGGCCAAAGTACCAATCTCAACATTAATAGCACGTACAGTTTTGTTATCACGACCGTCAATACGTGGTTCACCAGCTACAACACGGGAGCGCACAGTGCTTTTTTCCAGCTTAGCAACCATGGCCAAAACCTCAGCCTCAGAAGGACTTTCTTCGTCAGTACATAACTGGGCCACGGCGTCAGCTTTAATTTCGCCTAAACGGGCATAACGGTCCATTTTATCGCTGATCTGATAAGCTTCACCAACTGCAGTACCGACAGCGCTAGCCACGGCTTCTTTTAGAGCCACATCTTCGGCTGGTGCTTCCCAATCCCAAGTTGGCTTAGCTGCTTCAGCAGCAAATTCATTGACGGCGCTGATAACAGCTTGCATTTCGTCATGAGCAAATAACACTGCACCCAGCATTTCGTCTTCACTTAACTCGTCAGCTTCAGATTCAACCATCAGCACTGCATCGCTAGTACCAGCTACCACCATGTCTAGGTCAGAATCTTCCATGTCAGCGAAGCTTGGGTTTAAGATATAACCATCATCATTGTAACCAACGCGCGCAGCACCAATAGGCCCAGCAAAAGGAATACCTGAGATAGCTAGAGCAGCAGAAGTACCGATCATCGCTGCAATATCTGGGCAGTTTTTCTTGTCAGCAGAAACCACAGTACAAATAACCTGTACCTCGTTCATAAAACCTTTGGGGAATAATGGACGAATTGGGCGGTCAATCAAACGACTAGTTAAGGTTTCAAATTCACTTGGGCGGGCTTCACGCTTAAAGAAGCCACCAGGAATTTTACCTACGGAATAGGTTTTTTCTTGGTAGTGGACTGACAAAGGAAAGAAGCCTTGATCAGGACGAGCCGTCTTGGCGCCCACAACAGCTACTAATACCTGAATGGCATCATCAACAGTAACTAATACAGCACCAGAAGCTTGACGAGCAATGCGACCTGTCTCCAGGGTTACAGTTTGCTGGCCATATTGAAAAGTCTTAGTAATAACAGACATTTTTTTCTCCAGTTTTGGAAACATCTTTTATTTACAGTTTGTTCCACCAGTACTCTTATTAACTCGCTAATAGACTGCTTACAAGCTAATAAGAAGTACGGGCCAAGCTGTGAAAAATAAGTTTCCGTTGATTTGAGCGGCTTTTTAAACCACCTTAAATAAACAGGGCCGGGTAAAACCCAGCCCTATATAATCCTAGCGACGTAGTCCTAGGCGACCGATAAGGGCCGTGTAACGCTGAGCATCTTTACGCTTCAAGTAATCCAACAACTTACGACGCTGGTTTACCATGCGAATCAAACCACGACGTGAATGGTGATCTTGATTGTGCTCTTTAAAATGGCTTTGCAGACCAACGATGTTAGCAGTTAACAAAGCAACTTGTACTTCAGGGGAACCAGTGTCACCTTCAGCAACTTGATAATCGGCTACGATGGCAGCCTTTTCTTGTACGGACAATGCCATAATTTTTTCTCCTAATATGCCTTCAAAATAATTTGAAGCTTGACTAGGTTCACACCGTGCATATTAACAGTGGAACCGAAAAAATCTTACTCTGCAAAGTAACTTAGCTAGTCAGCCTGAGGCTGGGTTTGCAATAGTCGCTTAGCACGTAAGACACCATCTTTTGTAACCTCAGCCAAGCCAATAAATGACTCTGCTGAGACCGCCTGCGAGGTGTAAACTCGCACAATACCGGGCATTACCTGCTGCTCGTCTAGGGTGACAATTTTACCCTGTTGCAGCGCACCTGATTGTTGGGGTGCCAATTGTACAGCATTTAAATGCAAAACGGCAGTATCCAAGGGCAATAATAGCTTATCTAAGGCTGCAAATTGGGCCTTTGCGGGTGCTTTACCCGCATATTCTTGTTGCACCGACTCAACCAGCTCATGCAATTGCTCGAGAGTGACCATCTGTTCGGCTACAAAAGGACCAGCTTGTAAACGTCTTAGCTCGGCCACATGGGCACCACAACCCAAGGCCAAACCCAAATCTTCGACAATGGAGCGAATATAAGTACCCTTACTACAGGTAATATCCATGGCCACTTGGGAGCCCTGCATAGCTAGCAAAGTCAGATCAAAAACCTCAACTTGACGTGGCTTTACCGCTACCTGCTTGCCAGCGCGGGCTAATTTATATAATGGTTGACCTTGATGCTTTAAGGCAGAAAACATAGACGGCACTTGGCTAATATTACCTCGAAACTGAGGCAATTCGGCTTCTACTCTAGCTTGCGTAATATGCTCACAGGGCTTGGTTTCTATAACTTCGCCATCGGCATCACTGGAATCTGTACGCACACCTAACTGGGCACTAGTCTGGTAGCGTTTGTTAGCATCAAGGAGAAATTGGGTAAACTTAGTCGCCTCACCTAAACAGATAGGCAATAAGCCAGTAGCCAGTGGATCCAGAGCCCCAGTATGACCCGCCTTACGTGCACCAAAAATACGTTTAACCCTCTGTAGGGCATGATTTGAGCTCATGCCCGTGGGCTTATCGAGAATCAAGATCCCACTGACAGCACGACCTTTAGGTTGCTTTGCCATAGCTTATAACAACAGCCTACCTAGAAGCTGTCTTTAGCACGAGCCTGATCAATCAGACTACTTAAATGGTTACCACGCTTGAGGCTATCATCGTAATGAAAACGCAAACTTGGCACAGTACGGAGTTGCATCCGACGGCCCAGTTGGCCACGCAAGAAACTAGCCGCATTGTTAAGCACTTTAATGGCCGTTTGCGTAGCTTCGGCGTCATCCCCATTGAGTATGGTGACATACACTTTAGCATGCCCCATATCTTTGGATATTTCCACCGCACTTACGGTTGCCATACCAACACGTGGGTCTTTCACCTCTTGCTGGATAAGCATCGCCAGTTCACGTTGTACCTGATCAGCAACCCGCTGAGTTCGGCTATATTCCTGAGCCATGAGTAGTCACTCTTGTTCGCTGATGGTTACAGGCTGCGTTGCACTTCAATAGTGTCAAAGACTTCGATTTGATCACCGACCTTGACGTCATTGTAGCTCTTCACACCGATACCACATTCCATACCATTACGTACTTCCTGAACAGCATCTTTAAAGCGCCGTAAGGATTCTAGCTCACCTTCAAAGATTACCACATTATCACGTAATACACGGATAGGCTTGCTGCGGTGAACGGTACCCTCTGTCACCATACAGCCAGCGATTAAACCCAGCTTAGGTGAACGGAATACATCACGTACTTCAGCAACACCAACAATCTGTTCGCGTAACTCTGGCGACAACATACCAGAAAGTGCCTGTTTCACGTCGTTAATAATGTCATAAATAACACTGTAATAACGTAGATCAATACCTTCTTTTTCAATCAGTTGTTTGGCTGGGCCATCGGCACGCACATTGAAACCAAAAATAACCGCACTAGAGGCAACTGCTAGGTTTACATCAGACTCAGCGATACCACCCACGCCACCAGAAACAACGTTGACTTTTACTTCGTCAGTACCAAGATCAATTAGTGACGCAGTTAAGGCTTCCAAAGAGCCGCGCACGTCGGTCTTCAAAACGACATTGAGTACTTTAGCCTGCTCTTTGCCCATACTAGCAAACATAGAATCAAGTTTAGCTGCCTGCTGACGAGCCAGTTTAACGTCACGATATTTACCCTGACGGAACATGGCAACTTCACGAGCCTTTTTCTCACTTGGCACAACGGTAAAGTCTTCCCCGGAATCGGGTGTACCATCAAGACCCAAAATTTCTACTGGAATAGCAGGACCTGCGGTTTTCACTGGGTGGCCATTCTCATCCAACATGGCTCTAACCCGCCCAAACTGTTGGCCAGCTAGAACAATATCACCTTGTTGTAAGGTACCATTTTGTACCAGGACAGTGGCGACTGAACCACGCCCTTTATCCAACCGTGCTTCAACCACAACACCTTTAGCCGGCGCTTCTGGCACAGCGGTAAGTTCTAACACTTCCGCTTCCAACAAGACCGCATCTAGAAGATTATCAATACCCAAACCAGTCTTAGCAGAGACGGGGATAAACTGTACGTCGCCACCCCAATCTTCAGGTACCACTTCACGACTAGACAACTCGGTCTTCACCCGGTCTGGATCGGCGGCTTCTTTATCCATCTTATTGATAGCGACTACAATTGGCACACCTGCAGCCTTAGCATGTTGGACGGCCTCTTCAGTTTGGGGCATCACACCGTCATCAGCAGCCACTACCAGAATAACAATATCCGTCGCTTGAGCACCACGGGCACGCATGGCAGTAAAGGCAGCGTGTCCCGGGGTATCCAAGAAGGTCACCATACCTTTGTCGGTATCAACATGATAGGCACCAATATGCTGGGTAATACCGCCCGACTCACCAGATGCAACTCGCGTTTCACGAATATGATCCAGCAAAGATGTTTTACCATGGTCAACATGACCCATAA
>DNNY01000015.1 GCA_003497765.1 Oceanospirillaceae bacterium | reverse complement strand
AGAAGCGCTCGCCAGCGGTTTTAATAATGGCGACACGCATCTCAGGGTCATCACGAAATGCCTGAAATGCTTCACCGAGTTGGCGACTGGTGGCAAGGTCGATGGCATTGGCTTTGGGTCGATCCAGTTCCACGGTATAAATACCATTCTGGCGTTGTATGTTGACAACTTCTTGACTCATGTCGCTACTCCGCAGGCAATTAATGAATTTTAGTATAGGGGCTTTAGATCACCTAACTTGATATTTTACGTCATCTTGTTGATGTTTTTTTAGCCGTTATAGGACTTTTTTCTAGTTAGGCTGGTGACAGCCGCCTATATCATCTCAGAACAGCGTATAATAGCCACATATCTTGAGTTTGGTTTATAACATGACAATCACGAATGACCCTCACGTTGACCGTGAGGCTAACAAATACGACAAGCCTATACCCAGTCGTGAATTTATTATTCAACATTTGCGGGATCGCAGTGGTCCGGCTACCTTGCGCCAGCTGAGTTTTGAGCTAGCCCTTTTTGATTTGGATGAAGTAGAAGGTTTACGCCGCCGCTTACGGGCTATGGAGCGTGATGGCCAGTTAATTAGTGATCGCAAAGGTGCCTATGGTGCCGTGAGCAAAATGGATCTTATTTTAGGTCGCATTATTGGTCATCGTGATGGCTTTGGTTTTTTAAAGCCAGATAATGGTGGTGAAGATCTTTATTTGCATCATCGCCAGATGCGCGCTGTATTGGATGGTGATAAAGCCTTAGTGCGCTTAATAGGCGTTGACCGTAAGGGGCGTCCAGAAGCTACCATTGTGGAAGTAACCGAGCGTAATACTAAACAAGTTGTTGGTCGTTTTTATAATGAATCGGGGGTGTGTTTTGTGCGCCCCGATAATCAGCGTATTAACCAAGATATTTTGATTGCTGCGGATTCTGGTTTGCCCGTGGAGGCAGGTCAATATGTGGTGGTGGATATTGTGCAACAGCCCAGCAAACGCAGTCAGCCTATAGGCCATGTAGCCGAAATCCTAGGTGAACATATGGCTCCGGGTATGGAAATTGATGTAGCTATTCGCAACCATGGTATTCCCCATGAATGGCCCACAGATACCTTAGCTGAGGCCAAGCGCCTTGCACCGGAAGTGGCCGAAGCGGATAAGGCCGACCGTGTTGATCTGCGTAACTTGCCCTTTGTAACCATTGATGGCGAAGATGCACGAGACTTTGATGATGCGGTATATTGCCGCAAAAAAAGCCTAGGGGGTTGGCGTTTATATGTGGCCATCGCCGATGTCAGCCATTATGTGCGCCCCGATACCGCTCTTGATACGGAAGCCCATAGGCGTGCTACTTCTGTGTATTTCCCTGAGCGCGTGGTGCCCATGCTGCCAGAAGCTATTTCCAATGGTTTATGCTCACTTAACCCTCATGTTGATCGTCTTGTAATGGTTTGTGAGATGACCGTCAGTGCGAGGGGCAAACTATCGGGTTATCGTTTTTATGAGGGTTTAATCCATTCCCATGCCCGCCTTACCTATACCAAAGTAGGCGCCATGCTCGATCGTGATCATGCCGACAATCATAAAGAGCGTGAAGCCCAAGGCGATTTATGTCAGCCTATTGATGAACTCTATAATCTCTTTCGCGCACTGCGCAAAGCTCGTAAAGAGCGCGGTGCGATTGATTTTGAAACCCAAGAAACCCGCATCGTATTTGGCGACGAGCGTAAGATTGACCAGATAGTGCCTGTAGTGCGCAATGATGCCCATAAGCTTATTGAAGAGTGCATGCTATGTGCAAATGTAAGTACCGCTAAATTTTTGGGCAAACATAAACTCACCAGTTTATATCGGGTTCATAAAGGCCCTAAAGCCACTAAGTTAGAAAACTTACGTAGTTATTTAAATGAATTAGGCTTACGGTTGCCGGGTGGTATTGACCCTAAGCCAGAAGATTATCAGGCGCTATTAGAAAAAGTGCAGGATCGACCCGAAGCTGGGTTAGTACAAACTGTGTTACTGCGTTCTTTAAGCCAAGCTGTTTATACACCTGAGAATGAGGGTCATTTTGGGCTGGGGTTTGATGCCTATGCACACTTTACCTCCCCCATTCGTCGCTACCCAGACTTACTTGTGCATCGTGCCATTCGCAGTGTAATTCAGAGCGAACAGAGCAGCCGTTATATTAAGCGCGTCAATAGTACCAACACCAAACCAAAACAGGTCTGGTACCCCTATTCTGGGGAACATATGGCGGCCTTGGGCGAGCATTGTTCCATGGCAGAAAGGCGCGCGGATGAGGCCAGTTGGGATGTTATTGGCTGGCTCAAATGTGAATATATGCAGAATCATATTGGTGATCAGTTCTGGGGCACCGTTAATGCCGTTACCAGCTTTGGTATTTTTGTGGAACTGGATGATGTATTTGTCGAAGGATTGGTGCATATCAGTGCCTTGCCAGGTGACTATTATCATTTTGATCAGGCTAAAAATCGTTTACACGGTGAGCGTTCAGGTCGCAGTTTCCGCCTCGGTGACAGCTTGCAGATAAAAGTGATGCGTGTCGATCTGGACGAGAAAAAGATCGACTTTGACCTAGCCGAAGCTGGCCCCAAAGGTGGCGGTCGCAAAGGTGGCAAGAGCAGCAAGAGTGGCAAAGATGGCAAAGGCTCTGCTAGTAAAAGACGTAAACGGCGTTAGAGAATAGATTATGGCACAAGTGGAATTTGTATTTGGCCTGCACGCTGTGCAAACCAAGTTGCAACGTCACCCAGAACAAGTGCAAGAAATCTGGGTGCAACAAGGGCGTGAAGACCAGCGCTTGCAAAAGCTCCAAGCCTTAGCGGCTGAGCAAGAAATTGTCTTAAATATAGTGGCGCGCAAAGAGCTAGATCAGCGGGTAAAAGGCCGCCATCAAGGTGTGGTAGCTGCCTGTACACCTAGTGCCGCAAAAACAGAAGCCGACCTAAATCAACTGCTTGATCAACTATCTGAAGCCCCTTTTTTGCTGGTGCTGGATGGCGTCACTGACCCTCATAATTTAGGCGCTTGCCTACGCACCGCCGATGCTGCTGGCGTGCATGCTGTGATTGCCCCAAAAGATAAATCCGCTAGCTTAAATAGCACCGTCTCAAAAGTCGCCTGTGGGGCGGCCGAGAGTGTGCCCTTTGTGCAAGTAACTAATTTAGCACGGTGTTTAAAAAGTTTGCAGGAACGTGGTGTATGGATTACTGGTACAGCTGGCGAAGCGGAACAACTAGCTTACGAGGCTAACTTGACCGGTCCAATGGCCTTGGTAATGGGTGCCGAAGGGGATGGGATGCGGCGCTTAACCCGGGAGCTATGTGATCAGTTGATCAAGATTCCCATGGCGGGAGAAGTCAGTAGCCTTAACGTTTCCGTCGCTACGGGTGTGTGTTTGTTTGAGGCAGTTAGGCAGAGACAAGGATAAGAGTAAGGACAGGGAAAAGGGGCAGAAGCAGGGGCAGATACAAGGGAGTGTGAATTGATTTAGGCTCTAAACCAACCACACTCACCTAAATTGTTTATTTATCTAAGTCTGCCAATAAAAGATCCTTGGCTTGATTAATTTGGCTAGCCAAATAGGTGCTACCGCCTTTATCTGGATGGTTTTTTGCCATTAGAGCACGATGAGCTGCCAGAATATCTTCTTTACTAGCCCCTTCCTCGACCCCTAATATTTGTCGTGCCATAGCCAAGTCCATAGGCCCACTATCAGGCTTTGTTTGTTGGGTTTTGTTGCCCTTGATTGATTGCCATTGGCGCCACAGGCCAAAGGCAGCCAAAACGGGGCGGCCATAGACCAATAGGCCACCTACCAGACTTGCTGCCACTGGCCATAGCCCTTTAATTGCCATCGCTGCAGCAACGATTAATACCACAATAACCACTAGCCTAAGCAAAAAGGGCTTGCCGTTTTGAGGCGCCTTTTTGATCAGCATGCGCACGGTCAAAGCGACAATCAATAAACCCAAAATCCATAAGATCAAAATCATACACGGGTCTCCTTTAAAGCAGATTCAGAGGGGTCACTAGGTGCCACTGGCGTATTGGCCAAGCGTTGTAAACCTCTGCTTTCACGTAATAATAAAACGGATACGATCACAAATGCCACTATATCTGCCAATGGAAAAGCTAACCATAAACCTTGTAAACCAAAGAAAATAGGCAAAATAATTAAGCCTGGTAATAATAGTATATAAATACGCAAAGAGGATAAAAATAAGGCCTCACGGGCTCTGCCTAAAGCCTGAAATAGGCTGCTACCTAGGCCATGGGCATTAGCCAAAGCAAAGCCCATAAATACCCATAAACTAATACCAGCCGCCGCGTTGATCAACTCTGGCTCATTGGTAAAGATACCAATAATTGGGTGGGGTGCCAGAATCATAATGCCACTCATAAGCACGCCATAGCCCATAGATACCAGCATACCTATCTTAAACATAGTTAGTACACGCTGGTATTGCTTGGCACCATAGTTATAACCAGCGATGGTTTGGCAAGCCACGGTCATGGCAATCAAGGGCAAGATAGCAAAGATAACCAAACGGCCTACCAGACCATAAGCACTAATATAAAGATCGTTATTAATCCCCGATAAATGGGCTAGGGAGAAGTTAGTAAAGGCAATAAATATTGACACCCCTGCATGGGAAATTAGCAATGGTATACCCAGCAAGACAATTTCATTAAGGGTTTTGTTATCGGGCTGATAAGCAAAGGGGCGAATCTTTAACTGAGTTTTGCCTGCCACAAAGAACCACATGCCAATGGCCAAAGCAATAAATTGGGCGATTACGGTGGCATAAGCTACCCCTTCAACGCCAGACTTAAAGACAAATAAGAACAGGGCATCTAAGGCAATATTGAGTAGTGCAGAGAAAGTCATAATGGCCATCATATACATGGCCTTGCCTTCGGCTCGTAAGGCATCACTAGGAATCTGATTAAGCATGGTAATAGGAATGCCAAGCAGAGTAATAGGCAAGAGATAATCCATGGCATAGGGCATCAAGACCTCTGAGACACCCATAAACTCAAGAATAGACTGCATATTTAGATAAATACCCACGGTAAGCACAAGGGTAAAACCAATAGTCAAACGGGTTGCCATATCAATAGTAGCTTGAGCATCATCTACTTGTTTGGCACCTAGCTGGCGCGCCACAATAGAGGCCATACCACTACCAATAAGCCCGGCCAGAGCAAACACAAACATTTGGATCGGGAAGATAATAGAAATACCACCCATAGCATTGGCACCCAGCACGCGGGTAACAAAAATGGCATCCACGACGTTATAAAGGCCATTTACCATCATGCCCACGGCAATGGGCGTGGCAATACCAAAAAATAAAGGGAGAATGGGTTTTTCACCCAGATGAGCTGTGTCTCTGCGCATATAATTGATCCATCTTGTGGCGACAATAACCTATGGGCTAACTATTTAATAACTCAGTTGCCTATATAGACCAGCATTGTCGCATTTTTTTGTTTCTGCCCATACCTTAGATTCGCTTATGCTTAGCAGCAGATATGATGCTTTGCTTGGCAACCAATTTATGCAAAGGCTTAATCAAACTCATATAACTTTTTGCCCGACTAGTTTTAAGATTTACTAAGGTCGATACTCGGTATACCTGTTTGCTTATCTCCATTACAGAGATCCATAAATCCGTATGTTTATCATAGGCAGCCGCAACAACCTCACTGCTGTCTATATGCTCAATGGTAAGAAAACCTGCTTTTGAACCCACATCAAATGCCTCCAAGCTAGGCGCTATTTGGATCTGCTGCTCGACGGGAAAACCAAATGGTTTAACCATGGCATTTCGCAATTGCATTAATGCCACAATCCACTTTGTTAGCACGCCAAAAATGCCTACATATACAGCCTCGATACTTTGCGACTTAGCCCCTATAAACTCAAATGCATCCGTATAGAGTGGCTCTTGCTCCTTGGCACACAAATAGAAATCTGAGGGGATATCCTTAGATTTTATTGAGAATGGCATAGTTGGAAGCTAGTTGAACGCACACATATTAGGCGCTAAATAAAGGCACTAATTAAAGTGCGCTATTATGGCAGTTTATTTAGTTTTGGCATAGCCTACCAGCCCCGCTATATTAATCGGCTCAAGTAGACGGTTTAAAAAGCAGGTCAATTTTATCCTAAACCAAGCCAGGCTTGAGTAGCAGCAAGGCTTTGTGTATAATGCCCAGCTCACATTTTAGGTGTGAAATTTAACTCCTTGCTTTTGGGTTCCCGGTAATCGTTACCGGTGTTAATACCAAAGGCTATAACCCATAAGGAGCGCACAATGCGTCATTATGAAATCGTATTTCTGGTACACCCAGATCAAAGCGAACAAGTTCCTGCTATGATCGAGCGCTACAAGTCAGCTATTGAAGCTGGTGGTGGTACTGTTCATCGTTTGGAAGACTGGGGTCGTCGTCACTTGGCATACCCAATCAACAATATTCACAAGGCTCACTACATTCTAATGAATGTTGAATGTACTGGTGAAGTCCTAGAAGAACTGGAAAGCAACTTCCGTTACAACGATGCGGTTATCCGTAATATGGTTGTACGTATGAAGGCTGCCGTTACTGGTGATTCTCCAATCAAAGCTGCTGAAAGCCGTGAAGACCGTCGTCGTCAAGAACGTGCTCCTAAAGCTGAAGCTCCTAAGGCTGAAGAAGACCCAAAAGCTGAAGAAGCGCCAGCAGTAGAAGAAGCCCTAGCTGAAGAAGCTGCGGCTGAATAACCTATAGGAGATATTGACCATGGCACGTTTTTTCCGTCGTCGTAAGTACTGTCGTTTCACCGCCGAAGGCGTATCTGAAATCGACTATAAAGATATTGAAACCCTAAAGGGCTATGTTACTGAAACTGGCAAGATTGTTCCTAGCCGTATCACTGGTACCAAAGCTCGTTATCAGCGCCAGCTGGCTACTGCTATCAAGCGTGCCCGCTACGTTGCTCTGTTGCCGTACACCGACGGCCACAAGTAAACTAGGAGGATACTAAGATGGAAGTAATTCTGCTGGAAAAAGTAGGTAAGTTGGGTTCTCTGGGTGATCAGGTAAATGTTAAGTCCGGCTTCGGTCGTAACTTCCTAATCCCACAAGGCAAAGCTGTTCCTGCTAACAAGGCTAATAAAGAAGCTTTTGAAGCACGTCGTAGCGAACTAGAAGCCGCTGCTGCTGAAAAGCTAGCTGCTGCGCAAGCACGTGCAGAAGCCATGAACGAACTAACTGTGACTATCGTTGCCAATGCTGGTGACGAAGGTAAGTTATTCGGTTCAATCGGTACTAAAGATATTGCTGATGCCTTAGCGGCGGCTGGTCAGACTGTCGATAAGTCTGAAGTTAAGCTACCCGAAGGTGCTCTACGTAATATCGGCACTTACGCCATTGCTCTGCAATTGCACAGCGATGTTAGTGTTGAAGTTACTGTACAGGTAGAAGCTGAGTAAG
>DNNY01000016.1 GCA_003497765.1 Oceanospirillaceae bacterium | reverse complement strand
TATAGAGACCAGTATCAATGACACAGTTTATGCCTTCTATAGTCAGGCTGGTTTCAGCAATATTGGTGGCGAGGACAATTTTACGATGGCCTTTTGGGGCTGGTGCTATGGCCAGATGTTGTTCTGCAAGAGTAAGGCGGCCATAAAGAGGATAAATACTTAGTTGTTCAGAAATAAGGTGTTGCAGCTGCTGAAATAACCGCTGAATATCACCTTGGCCGGCTAAAAACACCAAAATGCTGCCTTTCTGGTCGACTAAAGCCTGTTCCACACTCTGTTGCCAAGTTGTTAATCGCTGTTGTGGTAATGGGGTTTTGGCAAGATAATGATAGTCGATTGGATATTGGCGCCCCTTACTAACAATTACGGGTACAGGGGCTAAAAAGTCAGCCAGCTTATCGGTATCTAGGGTTGCCGACATTATTAATAGCTGAATGGGTATTTCATCACGGAATAACTGATTGGTTTGCAGGCACAGGCTTAAGCCTAAATCTGCCGTTAAGCTACGCTCATGAAATTCATCAAATATAATGGTATGGATATTATCTAGTGATGGGTCTGCTTGTAAAAGACGCAGTAATACCCCTTCGGTAATCACCTCTAAGCGCGTTTTTGCACTGACACGGCTATCTTGTCGCATACGATAGCCAACGCGTTCACCAGTGCGCTCACCAAGTTGTTGGGCGAGAAATTCAGCGGTATATTTAACGGCTAAACGTCTTGGTTCTAAGAGTAAGATACGTTTTGATCCATGGGGATCTTGTTGCTGCAACTGTTGCAAGAGAAATAAAGGTACTTGTGTGGTTTTACCTGCCCCAGGAGGTGCAACAAGAATGGCTCTTTGGTGTTGGCAAAGAGCGCTATGTAACTCGGTTAAGACTGATTGAACGGGTAATTCCACTGTTATTAATCTGAAAGTTGGATTTGAGTAGGTAATTTAAGTGTTGAAAGGGCTTAATAATATTAAGCGAAAAGCATTGACCTAATTTTGTCATTGCTTACAAGGTAAAGCAATTTAAACAAAATCGATCTCTGTAATTTATCTCGATATAAAGTTTTGCTAATTAAAGTATCATATTAGCGGCTTTTGGTTTCCAGCGAATGTGAAATCTGATACAAAGTACAGCATATATAATGATTGGTAATACACACTATGGAATTAATTCCTGAATTGGCCGCTAAGGCAAGCACCTACGTAGCCCTGCGGCGTGAAATTCACGCTCATCCTGAACTTGGCTACGAGGAACATCGCACCGCAGCCCTGATCGTTAAATGCCTGCAAGAGTATGGTATTGAAGTACATAAAGGTATTGGTCAAACAGGTGTAGTAGGTGTAATTGCTGGTGCTCAACCCGGCTTAGGTATAGCTATTCGTGCTGATATGGATGCTTTGTCGATGATGGAAGAAAATGATTTCGATCATGCAAGTAATCACCCGGGTAAAATGCATGCTTGTGGTCACGATGGCCATACAGCTAGCTTACTGGCAGCAGCTGACTTCCTTGCGCAGAACCGTGATTTTGCCGGTACTGTGTATTTGGTTTTTCAGCCTGCCGAAGAGGGCGGAGCTGGTGCCAAAGCGATGATTGAAGATGGTCTGTTTGAGCGTTTTGCTATTGATGAAATTTATGGTTACCACAATTGGCCTGGTTATCCTGCAGGGCATGTGGCTCTTAGTCCAGGCCCAGTGATGGCGTCAGCGAATGAATTTAAAATCACCATTAATGGTAAAGGTACCCATGCGGGTATGCCGCATTTAGGTGTTGACTGTCTACTTGTGGCCACTCATTTAGTACAAGCTTTGCAATCTATTGTTAGCCGTAATAGTAATCCTTTGGAATCTGTTGTCTTATCAACTACCAAAATTTGTGCCAGTGATGCCACCAATATTATTTCTGATAGTTGTGAATTAGAAGGGACTGTACGTTGCTTTAGTGACGAAGTTCTAGATATGGTTGAGCGGCGTATGTCCGCATTAACCACGCAACTATGTAGCGCTTTTGGTTGTCAAGGCAAACTAGAATTTGAGCGTCATTATCCCCCTACCATTAATCATCCAGAAGCAACTGCGCATATGACACGCGTCGCCCATCAGGTAGTGGGGGCAGAAAAGGTTAGTCAATTTACCCCCACCATGGGCTCGGAAGACTTTAGTTTTTTCCTCCAAGCTAAGCCTGGTTGCTATCTAATGCTGGGTAATGGTGATGGGCAACATCGAGCTCATGGCCATGGTATGGGGCCTTGTTCTTTACATAACCCTAGCTATGACTTTAATGATCAATTGCTGCCTATAGCAGCTAGTCTTTGGGTGGCACTAATACGTGATCGTTTATCTGTAACATCTAGTTAAACTAATATAAAAAATAGTTAGTTTTTATATTGTTTAGTTAGACAATATATTTGTTTAATTTTTTATTGTAAATATTTTTCACATACTGTAATATTTTTCGGTATGAATGAAAAACACGATAAACATATTGATAGTGAGCAGCTTGATTTAGCTACCAGAGCCGCGTGGCTCAGCTATATTGGTGGTTATACCCAAGGTGAAGTTGCCAAGCGTTTGCAGGTCTCACCGGTCAAAGCCCATCGTCTAATCCAACAAGCCCATCAACTGGGTATGGTAAAAATATTTATTGAGGGCTCCGCTGGTAATTGTGCCGCTATGGAAGACACCTTAATTGAACGCTTTGGCTTGCAGTCATGCTTAATTGTACCTCTGGCAGAGGATGCTCACGATAATGAGCTACGCGGCTTTAATGAAGTAGGTAGTGCTGCTGCTGGGGTCTTTCACAAACTCCTCAAAAAACTCCCAAATGGCTCGAGGATTGGTATTGGTAAGGGTCGTTCATTAATAGCTATGGCCGAACGTCTGCCCAGCATTACCCGCTCCGATCTCGTTTTTGCTTCTGTATCTGGCAGCTTTACCCGTAAGTTCTCGGCTAACCGCCTCGATGTTGTGCATGCTTTAGTCGAACGAACAGGTGGCGAAGGCTATTTTATGCCCATGCCTTATATAGCCAAAGATGATCAAGAGCGTGATATGTTGATGGCGCAACCAAGTGTTCAAGATAGTCTGCAATTAGCTCGTGAGGCTGATCTCTATGTTATTGGTATAGGCGCATTAAAAAATAATCATTATCTAAATAGTGTTGGTTTAGTTAATGATGAAGATCTAGAAGAATTGCGACAAGCTGGTGCTGTTTGTGATCTGTTAGGCAGTTTTTATGATTTACAAGGTAAACCCGTTGATAGCCCAATCAACCATCATGCATTGGGTATTAGCGCGAGTGATGTAGAGGGTAAACGGGTGATGGCAGTAGCGGCGGGACTAGGCAAAGAGTATGCCATTTTGGCAGCGTTAAGATCCCAATTATTAACTGATTTGGTTATGGATGAAGCCACAGCTCAAGCGCTGTTGGCCATAAAGGAGGCCTAAATATGAGCCAGCAAGTATCGGGCGCAAAAGTAGTGCCCTTGCATGATAAACAAACCTTGGCTCGCAACCCTGGGATAGAGTTCGATGCTGATTGTTTTGCTAATTTGCAGGTAAATCGCAGTGCTACTGAGCGTCGAGCCTTGAGTTATGGATCGCGGCGCAGCATTAAACGTGAGCAGCAAGCGGCTTGGTTACTTAAAGCCATTACCCTCATTGATTTAACTACCTTGGCAGGTGATGACACAGCAGCAAGAGTAAGGCGCTTATGTGCTAAGGCGAAAAACCCTTTAAGTCAAAACTTGCGTCAGCAATTAGGTTTAAAAGATATACCCATTAGTACTGCAGCTGTCTGTGTTTATCACGATATGATTAAACCTGCTGCCCAGTCTCTTGCTGGCACAGGTATTCATTTAGCGGCGGTGTCGACAGGTTTCCCAGCCGGTTTATCGCCACTGCCATTGCGACTTAAAGAAATTGATTATGCTGTCGCGGATGGTGCCAACGAGATTGATATCGTTATTAGTCGACGGCATGTGTTGGAAGGTAATTGGCGTGCCTTATACGATGAAGTAAAGGCCATGCGTGAAGCCTGTGGACAGGCTCATATTAAGACTATTCTGGCCACCGGTGAACTAGGCACATTAACCAATATCGCTAAGGCGTCCATGGTGTGCATGATGGCAGGTGCTGACTTTATTAAAACCTCCACTGGTAAAGAGACAACTAATGCTACTTTACCTGTAAGTCTCACCATGGTGCGAGCTATTCGTGAATATATGGCCATGACTGATTATCAAGTTGGCTTTAAACCAGCGGGTGGGGTAGCTGATACCAAGACAGCATTATTGTATATGACTATGATGAAGGAAGAGCTTGGTTTACGTTGGTTACAACCTGATTTGTTCCGCTTTGGAGCTTCCAGTCTACTTGGTGATATTGAACGCCAACTAGATCACTTCGCCAGTG
>DNNY01000017.1 GCA_003497765.1 Oceanospirillaceae bacterium | reverse complement strand
CTGAGGGTATTGCACTACAGACCCTGACCAAAGAACAAGGTATTGATAAAGGTATGCGCTTACGTCGCGACCCATTAAATCTGGATTTTGCCCAAACTCAAAGCAATGTGCGTATTCCTGATGCCTATGAGCGTTTATTGCTGGAAGCACTGAAAGGCAACCAGAGCTTATTTGTGCGTCGAGATGAAGTTGAAGCTTCATGGCAATGGTGCGACCAAATGCGAGCTGCTTGGGAAAATAGTGATTCAGCTTTACATTCATACCCATCTGGGAGCCGCGGCCCACAAGCTGCCGATAACATGATTAACGCTTTTGGACACTGTTGGTATGAGCACTGTTAAGCCTAATTATTTACCTGAACATACACACTGGCATACAAGCCATAGTTCTGCCAACTTGGCCGTCGATCTAGCTCAAGCCATTGCTGACTGCTTACGGCAAGCATTAGCAGAACAATCTCGCGCTAGCTTGGCTGTCTCTGGTGGCCGCACACCAACGGTGATGTTTGCAGCTCTAAGTAAACAGGCGCTGGATTGGTCACGAGTGGATATTACTCTCGTCGATGAACGCTGGGTTGCCGAACATGAAGCTGGTAGTAACGCCGCCTTAGTGCGTGAGCATTTATTACAAAATGCCGCCGCCAGCGCTAATTTTGTGCCTATGTATAACGGCGCTGCCAGTAATCAAGAAGGCTGTCAAACGTGCCATGAGCATTTGCAGCAAATGAGCCGCCCAATTGATGTGATGATTTTAGGTATGGGTAATGATGGCCATACGGCATCATTATTCCCAGAGTGCGCTAATTTAGCACACGCTATGGCAGAGGATAATCCTTTGCTTTGTAGCGCCACCACTGCCCCAGTGGAGCCAACTCAACGTATTACTTGGACTGGCCAACAAATTCATTTAGCAAAGCATAAGTTTTTGCATCTAGTCGGCGATGACAAACTGATTACCCTTGAACAGGCCATGCAATTGCGTAGCCCTGCCAAGATGCCTATTTTTGCTTTTTTGCAACGACCTATCAGTATCTATTGGAGCGCCTAGCATGAACCTTATGTCACAACACACCCAACGTATCGATGCTATCTGCGCTGCAGCTCCGGTGATTCCGGTACTCAAGCTAGATAATGCCGAACAAGCCCTCGGGGTGTGTACCGCATTGGTCAAAGGCGGTCTCAAAGTACTTGAAATTACTTTGCGTAATGACTATGGCCTGCAAGCCATTAAACAAATTAGTGAAGCCCTGCCCGACGCCATTGTTGGTGCTGGCACGGTGACTACTCCGGAACAATATGAAGCTTGTATCGAAGCTGGCGCTGACTTTATTGTTAGCCCTGGCGCCACACCTAGCCTACTGGCCTATGGTGCACAAGCTTCTATACCCCTTTTGCCAGGGGTTGCCAGCGTAAGCGAAGCCATGGCCGGCATGGAGCTTGGTTACGAGAGGTTTAAGCTATTTCCAGCCGTTGTTGTGGGCGGTGTGGATTTACTAAAAGCCTTCTATGGCCCCTTGGCAAATCTTAAATTCTGTCCTACAGGTGGAGTCAAACCTAACACTGCTGAGCAGTTCTTAGAATTACCTAATGTAATGTGTGTGGGTGGCACATGGCTAACCCCAAGCGATAAAGTGTCGCAACAGGATTGGGCTGGTATTGAGGCCTTAGCGCAGCAAGCCAGTCAATTAGATTTTCAGAAGTAACCGTTTTGCTCACTTTGCCCATCCTCGGATGGGCTTTTTTTTGCATACAATTTAGATAAGCAAATAAAAAATTCCCCACTAAATTATTAATCAACAGAGCTTTCTTATCAAGCTTTATGTATAGTCACGTTTTTTCTAAGAGCGTTATACATGGCCCAGAGTGCAACTATATACAAAGCCGAGCTGCAAATTGCTAATTTAGATCAGCATTATTATGCCAACCATAGTCTCACTATTGCTCGTCATCCATCAGAAAATGAACAGCGTATGATGGTGAGGGTTTTAGCCTTTATTGTTCATGCTAGTGAACACCTTAGCTTCTGCAAAGGCATCAGTACTGACAATGAACCAGACTTATGGCAACGATCATTAAGCGATGAAATAGAGTTATGGATTGAATTAGGACAAGTTGACGAAAAACGTATGCGCAAAGCTTGTGGCCGCAGCCAAGAAGTCCATGTATATACCTATAGTGGCAATAGTGCGCATATTTGGTGGCAACAGTTACAAAACAAAGTGTCTAGTATTGATAACCTAAAGGTTTACAATTTACCTGTAGAGCAGGTCGACCAATTAAGTAAAATGGCAGCTCGGAGCATGTCTATTCAAGCCACAATTGAGGATGATGAAATTTGGCTATCAAGCAATGCAGCTGATTGTCGAATTCAATTAGAGCATTGGAAAACGTAAGTAATGCTAAAACCCGAGGATCTATCGAAACTTGCTGCGACAAAAATGCCATTTGGTAAATACCAAGGGCGCTATCTTATCGATTTACCGGAAGCTTATTTAATCTGGTTTGCTAAAAAAGGTTTTCCAAAAGGACAATTGGGTGCACAAATGCAACTTGCCTTGGAGCTAAAAACCAATGGCCTTGAATATCTAATAAAAGCTATTGAGCCGAAGGCATAAAAAAACCGCGGTAACAGCTTACCACGGTTTTCGAATTTGGTAGCGGGGGCCGGATTTGAACCGACGACCTTCGGGTTATGAGCCC
>DNNY01000035.1 GCA_003497765.1 Oceanospirillaceae bacterium | reverse complement strand
AGAAGCCCTCGCTCCGAGCCCAATCCGCTCTACTTCATCAAAGGCAACAAGGGCGGCTGCTAAAGCCTCAGCACGATCATTAGGCACAGAAATTTCAACGCCATCCTCACCGGTATAACCCGCCCGACCAACAAAGCAATCATGGCCTAAGATACTTACTGGTTGTCCATCCATAAAACGCATGCTTGACACTTCTGGTGCCAAACGAGCAAGCACCTGAACGGCCATGGGGCCCTGCAAGGCAAGTAATGCTCGGTCGTCAAGCTCCTGCATTTCAATATCGGCAGGCAAATTAGCGCGCAGGTGCTCAATATCCTGCGCTTTACAGGCGGCATTAACCACCATATAAAAGCCATCTTCTAGGCGCGTCACCATCAAGTCATCCATAATGCCACCCTGAGCATTGGTAAACATACCATAACGCTGACGACCTTCAGGCAAATCTAAAAAATTAGCTGGAATGAGGGACTCAAGAGCCAAAGCGACAGCTTCTACTGAGGGACCAGTAAACTTTAACTGACCCATATGGGAGACATCAAATAAGCCTGCCGCTGCTCGGCAATGGAGATGCTCTTGTTTCACCCCAAGGGTATATTGAACTGGCATATCATAACCAGCAAAGGGTACCATTTTAGCGCCAGCATCCTTGTGCATTGTATGGAAAGGAGTAATTAACAGACTATCAGACATAAGGCCCCCTCATAATATTTACATCCATTCTGACAAACTTTAAGGATAGATCGTCAGTGGTTAATTGCTATATTGAGGGGCGATTATAGGGAAGTTTCCAATAGGAAACAAATTTTCTTAATAAAAATTATGCGGAGTATCTTTGCAAACAGGTCAAATTTACCAATAGACTCCCCAATGTTGGGGTATTTTACAGCCCATAATACAAAGAGAGTGATCTGGCGAGACAGTTAAATTAAGTGCCTTAGCTGCTTAACGAGCCACCACCCATAAGACCAAGGCATCTTGGTTAGAGAGACTAATCAAGCCATGTCCCATATTGGCGTCATAGTACATACTATCACCCTCCTGAAGGGCAATGGGCTCGTAAAATTCAGTGTATAAAGCCACCTCACCTTCAAGCACCAAAAGAAACTCTTCGCCCTCATGACGCACCCAGTCAGAAAAGTCGTCAAAGCTTCGGGCCCGCACCCGCGTTTTAAACGGAATCATGCGCTTATTGGCAAGCTCGGTACATAACAGCTCATGCTCATAGGTACTGGTAGGATGGCTAGTGCCATCGCCAGCTCTGGTCAAAACGCGGCGGCCAGAAGCCATGGCATTTTTAGGTGCAGCAAACAACTGGGGGATATCAATATTTAAGCCATGGGCAAGCTTTTGTACGGCGGTAAATGTGGGTGATATTTGCTCGTTTTCAATCTTCGAGAGAGTTGATCTTGCCAAGCCTGTTTTCTGGCTAGCCTCTTCCAGAGTTAACTGCATATTCTTACGAATTTCCCGTAATCGCTGCCCCAGCTTTAATGGTTCAACATTGGTCTCCGCACCGGAACCGGACTCAATTTTTAACTCTGGCATATCTGGTTGTTCCACAGACATGATTCTCTCCTAAGCTTCCATCAAACAGGCGATATAGCCAACGTGCATCCTAACACGGGCTGCCATAGAGCGCTATGTAAGGGGACAATATATATCTATTTTGATGTTCGGGCAGAATAATTAAGTTTCCTATAGGAAATTTTGTTGATTGGATTATCCCATAATGGTATCCTGCGCACAACTCATTAGTCATTGTCACCAATGACCATTATTGACCATTTATAGGAAGGAGCATCCAATGAGCAATATCCCTAACGAATTGCGTTACACCAGTACCCATGAGTGGGTTAGTGATAATGGTGATGGCACAGTTACTGTTGGTATTACCGACCACGCCCAAGAACTACTTGGTGATATTGTATTTATAGAAGCAGTAGACAGTGGCCGTGAGCTAGATGCCGGCGAAGAGTTTACCGTTATTGAATCTGTGAAAGCAGCCTCAGATTCCTATGCCCCAGTTAAAGGCACTGTAATTGAGTTTAATGAAGCATTAGAAGATGCACCAGAAACCATTAACGAAGAACCCTACACCGATGGCTGGATTATGAAATTGCAGTTGGCAGACGCAGCAGAATTAGATGATCTGCTTGACGCTGCAGGTTATGCAGAAGTTGTCGCCAACGAAGCCTAAACCATTCACAATTAAATCAAAGCCATTACCAATGGCTACTTTCTTTGCATGTAAGCATTGATACACGAGGTTTACTATGTCGAACCAGCCGCACCTGTCTGATTTGATTCAAGAGCACGATTTTATTAAGCGCCATATTGGCCCGGGACCAAAAGAGACTCAGGCCATGTTGGACTATTTACATGTCAATAGCACTGAAGAACTGCTGGAGCAAACGATACCCAGCAGTATTCGCTTAGCGCAGCCTCTTGCTTTACCCAACCCGGTTAGTGAAAACCAGACTCTCGTTAAATTACGTGCAATGGCGGCACAAAACCAAGTCAAGAAGTCTTGTATAGGCATGGGCTACAGCAACACGTTGGTACCTAATGTTATCTTACGCAATGTGATGGAAAACCCAGCTTGGTATACAGCTTATACGCCCTATCAGCCAGAAATTGCTCAGGGCCGACTCGAGGCACTACTTAACTATCAGCAGATGGTGATGGATCTGACAGGTATGGAGCTAGCCAACGCTTCTTTACTAGATGAAGCTACAGCAGCCGCAGAAGCTATGGCCTTGTGCAAACGCGCCAATAAGAAAAAGTCGGTTACCTTTATTGTGGATGCCAATACCCACCCACAAAACCTGTCTGTCATGCAAACACGTGCCGAATATTTTGGCTTTGAGATAGTCGTTGGTGACCCCGCCAAAGAATTAGACCAACACGACGCTTTTGGGGTATTAGTACAATATCCCGGCAGTGACGGTGATATCCTTGATTTACAATCCATCTGCGATGCTGCTCATAAGCAAAATGCCCTAGTAGCCGTTGGTGCCGATATTATGAGCTTAGTGCTACTGAAAGCACCCGGACATTTGGGTGCTGATGTTGTATTTGGTAGTAGTCAACGCTTCGGGGTGCCTATGGGCTTTGGTGGCCCTCACGCTGCCTTTTTTGCTAGCAAAGACAAATATAAGCGCTCTATGCCCGGACGTATTATTGGTGTCTCTATCGATAGCAAAGGCAACCAAGCTTTGCGCATGGCGATGCAAACCCGTGAGCAGCATATACGCCGAGAAAAAGCCAACTCCAATATTTGTACTGCGCAGGCTTTATTAGCCAATATGTCATCCTTTTATGCTGTTTACCATGGCCCTAAAGGCCTGCGTAATATTGCCCAGCGTATTCAAGCCTTTACAGCAATACTGGCTCGCTTATTAGAAGCAGAGGGCTTTGACCTAGCTAATAAGTATTTCTTTGATACCTTAACGATCAATACTGGTGATAACACCCAAACTATTAGCGATCGTGCTGTGGCGGCAGGTTATAACCTGCGTACCGATGCAACTGACAGTCTTGGCATTAGCCTTGATGAAACAACGCGTCTAGAAGACCTTACAGAGCTTGTTAGCGTCTTTACTGATCAGGAATGCCAAGCAGATCTTGAAGCGCTTTATCAAGCAATTAAAGCTGAGCAAAAAGGCATGCCCACTGACTTGCAGCGTGAAGATGTCATACTAAGTCATCCAGTTTTCAATAGTTATCATAGCGAGACAGATATGCTTCGCTATCTAAAACAGTTAGAAAACAAAGACTTTTCCTTAGTGCACGGTATGATCCCCCTTGGCTCATGTACTATGAAGCTTAACGCTAGTGTGCAAATGGCGCCTGTCACTTGGCCTGAATTTGCCAATATGCACCCCTTTGCACCAGCTGATCAAACCCAAGGCTACCAAGCGCTTATTCGCTCCTTGGAAGAACAGCTAGTAGAAATTACTGGCTATGACAAAATTTCTATGCAACCTAACTCGGGGGCACAGGGTGAATATGCTGGCCTAGTTGCCATTCGTAAATACCAAGCCAGTATCGGTGAAGGTCACCGTAATATCTGCTTGATTCCCAGTTCCGCTCACGGTACCAATCCAGCTAGTGCAGCTATGACTGATATGAAAGTGGTTATGACCCGCTGTGATGAACAAGGTAATGTCGATATAGATGACTTACGTGCCAAGGCAGAGGAGCATGCGGACAATCTATCCTGCCTGATGGTTACCTATCCATCTACCCATGGTGTGTTCGAGCAAGATATCAAAGATATCTGTGACATCATTCATAACTTTGGTGGCCAAGTTTATATGGATGGTGCCAATATGAATGCTCAAGTAGGTGTCAGTAAGCCGGGGCTAATTGGTTCCGATGTATCCCACCTAAATTTACATAAAACCTTTGCCATACCCCATGGTGGTGGTGGCCCTGGTATGGGTCCCATTGGGGTAAAAGCGCATCTAGCACCGTTCTTAGCCAACCACCCTGTTATCCCAGTTCATGGCAAACAAGACGGTAATGGTGCCATCTCGGGTGCTCCCTATGGTAGCGCCTCAATTTTAACCATTTCATGGGCCTATATTACCTTGCTAGGCGCACAGGGACTAAAGCAATCTACAGTTATGGCGATCGTCAACGCTAACTATATGGCTAGTAGATTGGCTGAGCACTTCCCTATTTTATACCGTGGCAATCACGACCGCATCGCCCATGAATGCATTGTCGATATTCGCCCTATTAAGGAAGCTACAGGCGTTAGTGAAGAGGATATTGCCAAGCGACTTATGGACTATGGTTTCCATGCGCCAACTATGTCCTTCCCTGTTGCCGGCACGTTAATGATTGAGCCTACAGAGTCCGAATCCAAAGGTGAGATTGACCGTTTTTGTGACGCCATGGCATCGATTCGTGCTGAAATTAAGAAGATTGAAGATGGTGAATGGAGCCCGAAAGCCAACCCCCTAAAAATGGCACCACATACGCAAGAAGATTTGGCTAGTCATGGTTGGAATCGTGGCTACTCTCGTACTATCGGAGCTTTCCCAAGTGCGGCAACAAAAGCAGCTAAATTCTGGCCAACAGTTAATCGTATCGATAATGTTTATGGTGACCGTAATCTAGTCTGCAGTTGCCCGCCTATGGAAGCCTACTCAGAATAGGCAAGCATTTTGGCGCCCCTTAACAAACTTGTTGGGGGCGCTATGCCACTAACAGCATTTATTAAGCTGGCAAACGCACACTATAGCGAACCCAATGCATTAGTAACATTGATATTAATGCGCAAATGGCTAACCCCAGCGCAAGGGGTGTTACACTTTGGGAAATTGACATGCCAATTAGGCCACCTATGGGGATGGATACCAGTGTTGATCCAGTACCCACGATAGAGGCTCCCATCCCCGCCACTTTACCCAAAGGCTCCATAGCTAAGGTATTCAGATTACCAAACTGCAGACCAACGCCAGAAAAAATAAAAAATAAGAATACCATATAGTAAGTAAGAGGTGGCACTCCAGCATAAGTCTGGGCATAGAAATACAAACTTGTGGCCCCAATTAACACCAAAATATTGGTTGTTTGCACCACCCTATACATGCCCCAACGCATCACCAGTTTGGCATTGAGTAATGAAGAAGCCACATTCGGCAAGACGAGAACAGCAAAATACAAAGGATAGGCATCACCAACCAAATAAATATCCTGAAATACCAACTGACTCGAGCTTAAATAGCCCAAAAAAGCACCGAACAAAATACCACTTGCTACGGTATAACCTGCGGCTGAACGATTCTTGATGACGATAAGAAAAGCCTGCCACAATGCTATGGGGTGAACCGAACGCCGATTTTCTGGAGGCAGGGTTTCATGCAGACGCAAATAGACCCAGCAAGCTAAAATAACTGCTACACCAATATACATTACAAAAATATATTGCCAGGGGCCTATCCAGAGAATTGCCTGCCCCAACATAGGCGCCAATAGGGGCACCATCATAAATACCGTACCGACAAATGACATCACCCGGGCCATTTTTCTACCACTAAAACAATCCCGCACTAGAGCAGAAACCATTACACGGGGTCCAGAGGCGCCAACACCTTGCAGAAAGCGGCCTAAAAGCATCGTCTCAAGGGATTGGGCCGAAATAGCAATAGCACTACCAATGGCCAACACCAGCAGCCCTGCATAAATATTCGGTAAGCGCCCCCAACGATCAGACAGAGGGCCATAGATTAACTGCCCCAAAGCAAAGCCTACAAAAACCGTGGTAATTACCAATTGAATTTCGCTACCGCTAACAGCAAAGTCCACAGCCATATAACCTAAGGAGGGTAAAACAGCATCAATACACAAAGCCACAGAGGACATCATACTGCCCACCAGCAAAATAAATTCAAGCATGGGGATGCGTTGCGTGGCTAATGAGGATGTGGCCATGGTAGGTTTACATCATAGCTAATTGGGGAGCAGCCATCATACAGCAAAACCCAACCACGTCCATATGATTTTGCCTTAAACAAGGCCAAGTAAAGCCATAGTAAAGGCCATAATAAAGCCCCAAAAGTTTGGCCAAATAGACAATAAACTAGTTTTGCATTTAACTTGTCTATGTTAATCCCCACTACCATACGTTACTATATGGCTCCTCCAATGCATGCAACGTCATTTTGGACTCCAGAAAATAAGGAATTATCGGTTACCGATTAAGCAAACGACATGTTGTTGCCAGCAAACAAATACTCTTTACCCTAGTAAAAATAAGCCTAATATATGCAGCCCTACTTAGATATTTTTAATCGTGTTGTTAATAATCACCTTAACAAGACACGTGACGTTATCCAAACCACTCAAATTCAAGATTTAGACACTCAGCTAGATTTGCAACTGCAAGCTAAAGGTGCAGACTTAAAGACTCTTGAAGCAGTGCTGCAGGCATTTTTAGAACATAGCCCAGATGCTGCCCACCCAGACTTTTTTAAACAACTCTATGCTGGCCGCAATAAAGCAGCATTGATTGGTGATTGGGTGGCCAGTTTAAGTAATGTCAATATGCATACTTATCAGGTAAGTCCCGTAGCTACTTTAATGGAGCGGGAAGTGATCAAAGCTTGGCGTGACCTAGTAGGCTATAAAACAGGTGAAGGCATGATCGTACCAGGTGGCAGCCAAGCCAATTTGGTTGGCATGATGCTAGGGCGTCACCATGCTTGCCCTAATTTTAAAACCCAAGGGGCTGATGGTCGTCGCTTGCGAGCCTATGTATCAGACCAAGCCCATTACTCTAGTCAAAAAGCGGCCAACACCCTTGGCCTTGGCACAGATAATTTAATTGGCGTGGCTTCGGATAAGCAAGGTCGTCTTTGCACACAAGCCTTAAAGGCACAAATTGAAGCCGACTTAGCGCTGGGTTACCACCCCTTCTATATTGGCCTTACCGCGGGCACAACAGTCACAGGAGCCTTTGATCCGGTTTTAGAATGTCGCCAAATTGCTGATGAGTACGACCTCTGGCTTCATATTGATGGCGCGTGGGGTGCACCCGTTTTATTTTCACCCAAGCATCGCCAACTGCTAGAAAATGCTCAGCTAAGTGATTCTTTTTCTTGGGATGCCCATAAATTGATGGGTGTGCCACTAACCACAGCAGCCATTCTGGTTAAACAGGATGGTGCCCTAACAGAATGTTGTGGTGGCGGTGGCAGTAATTATCTCTTTCATGCCGACCAGTATGCCCATTTAAACTTGGGCCCCGCTTCTTTGCAATGTGGGCGGCGAGCAGATGCTCTAAAAGTATGGCTAAGCTGGAAGGACCTTGGTAACGAAGGTTATGCCCAGCAAGTAGACCACTTACAAGAACTAAGACAGTATTGCGTGGAGCAAATTAATGCCAACCCAAATTTTGAAAAGATTGCCCCAGCACCTTATCTGAATGTTTTATTCCAGTTCAAACCAGACCATATTACAGACGAGTCAATTCTCGCCAAACTAAATATCAGTATTTGCCAAAACATGGCCCACAACGGAGGCCCCTTTGTTGACTATGCTAGCTATCATGGTCGCACCGGTATACGCCTTATTCTAGCCAATGAACTAACCACAACTGAAGATATCGACCGTTTTCTTCAGCATTGTAATGCCACAGGGAATAAGCTCCTTGCTGAAATGCTTTAGGTAACAACTTTATCAGTTAGCTTATTCGCTGATATTCTTAACTCATTAAAAAGACGCTTATAAGCTCCATCAACAGTATTTGTTGTAGACTCAGAAAAGTAGACTAATATTACTGTAAGCAGTTGATATAGTTGACAAGGCTGACAGTATAAAGTGATGGAGCACCAGATCACTGCTATTGACCATTAGCCAACTACTTCCTCTAAAATCAATAACAAGATGGGATTTATTGGCTTATGCTCAATAATATCGAACACCCCAGCCAAGCTGATATTGCGAAGCTTGATATCTATGGACCCACCTTTGACGCTGAGTTAAGTTCAGAGATAAAGGCTCGCATGCAGCAATTAGATATTACCCCAACTCAGCTTAACAGACGCATACCGGGTATAAGCAAATCGGCCTGGTTTGCAAATATACAATCGACAGCGCCCCATTCACACGCCCTGCATAATGTTGCTGCTTTTGCATGGCTTTCCCAATCAAGCTGTCTAGCATTTTTACAACGTAAACAAGTGCTAGCCCAGAGGCCTAACCTATGTCACAAAACTCTTGAAAGTATGATTATTTCAAGCCGTTTAAACGAAGGACTGTTTCAGCAATTTCTTCAATTATTGGTAGATAAAATGGATACATGGGGGTACAACACAAAACAGGATGTGGTTCCCCTTTTGGATACCATACCTATCTTTAATAATGAATTTTTAATGCCAGACAAACTGGATATCTATGACTTTAAAGCTGATTACTACCAATCCATTGCCCACCAATTGCAAGAGTTTCGAGAAGAGCATCAGATAGATATTGATTTTATGGCAACTGTACTTAATGAACCCATATCCCGTATAGAAGCATTTGAAGACCCCAACAACCCAATTACCATTCCAGCGGTTACTGCCATGCGTCTAAAACTAGGATTTAAAGTTCAAGATATATCTATTTTTGCCGCCAAGATGCATAAGTACCGCGCATTTTATAATTACCAACAAATAAAATATGCAAGAGAAGAAATAATGGTTGCCCTAATGCAACCATTAACGCCCGCACAACGCCAGTGGGCTCACGATACGCTCCATACGATAGTCAAATACTGTTGTGGTATAACAATGATAACTATTTCTGGGCTGCATCATCTTCATTAAATTTATTTAACAAATATAACTTTTTAAGCTCTAATAGAGATAAAAGCCCCCATGTTTAATACAAAAACTGGGGGCTTTACAGGCTACTGGTCAAAGTTGGCTGAAAGAATGCCACTTAGATGGTTTTAGGCAGCCTGCTTCAATGGAACTTTACAATCGGCTGTTAGAAACTTTATCGCTAAGTCCATACTTTCCTGTGGTTTATCAATATGAAATAAATGATCCGTATCTTCCAAAATGGCAAACTCACCAAATGGGATAGCGTTTGCCAACTCCTGACAGAGTTCAGGAGTAGTGTAGGGATCATGTTCTCCAGTAAAACAAAGTGTTGGACAATGGATTTGCTCTACATCAGGTGTAAAAGCAGTTAATAGTCTTAAAGTATTATTAGTAAAACAGCGCCTTTTTTCTGGACTAAATTGACGTAAACTTCTCAAAATAGCCTTTCTGATAGTCTGTTGCCTTTTGGAACAACATCTATCATGACGACACACAAGCTGCACAAAGTGCTCAGCAAATAGTGACTGATCAGTTAATCCCTGCATAGCTAAGTTAAGCATCCTAGGCCAATCTGTATCAGAGATAGTTCGCATTGAACCAGCCAATACTAGACGTTTTATTTGCTCACTATACCTACTTGCGAAGTCTAAAGCGGAAGCCGTACCGTAGGAACAAGCCACCAAATAAAAAGGCTGCCCGATATACTTTCGAGCAAATGCTCCTAGACAATCTCCCAAAAAACTAACCGGTTTATTCGCTGGCAGCGGAGGCAGATCCCCAGTACCTGGCAGTTCCAAAATGAAATAGTTGAAGTGCTCTGAAAACCTACTACTATGATACTTCAAGCTATCAAAATCCATAAACGCTCCAGGCACAAAAACCAGACTGGGCTTTCTAGGATTGTGGATGTGTAAATAGCGTGCTGCATAGCCATAAATTGCCGTTTTATTAATCGTTTGCATTATCTTCTCCTTAAAATAAATTTTTGATTGTGGAGCTCATTGCCTAATGGCCAAACTCACACTACCTAGTAAAGCCGATATTGCACGCTTAGATGCCTATGCCCCAATCTTTAATGCAGAAGTCGGTGGCGCACTACGCTGGGTGATGTGCCAGCTAGGGCTTACTGTAAAAATATTGGAACAGCGTATTCAGGGGGTCAGTAATTCTTCTTGGCGTGCCTATACACAAGCCAGTTATCAGCAAAACCGCCCCTTACATGTGATGGCGGCATTTTGCTGGCTAACTCAGATAGGTATGTCAGCTGTATATAGGGGTAAGCATATTCAGCACTATTGGCCAACAGTATGTGATCAGACAATTAAAAGTATTATTCTTTCGGGCCTATTACCCGAAGCGCAATTTAAACAATGTTTAATGTTAGTAGTGGAAAAGATGTTTAAGCGGGGTCACAACCTAGAATCCGAGGTAAAGCCCTTATTTAACGCCATACCCCACTTTCAAGATGCGTTTTTAATGCCAGATCAGCTTGATATAAATGATTTTAAGGCTGATTATTATCGTTCCATTGCTCTACAGTTAAGACAATTTCGAATTAATAATCAATTAGATTATAAACTTCTGTCCACTATATTTAATGAACCCATTTCTCGAATTAAAGCCTTTGAAGATCCGGATAATCCTGTAACCATACCCGGCTTTATTGCTGTACGATTAAAACTGGGCTTTAGGCTACAAGATACAGCTATATTTACTTCGGGTATGCGTAAATACCCAAACTTTTACCACTCAAGGGAAGTACAACAAGCTCGGGAGGAAGTGATTCTGGCTCTTATGAAACCTTTAACGCCGTCAGAGCGACAATGGGTAAATGAACTAATTAAGACGGTTCTAAAAATATGATAATTTTGATGCTTTTTTATTAAATGAAAATAATTAGATTATACTTTTATTTTATTTAAATAGCGTTTTTATATTTTTTAACTATTTAAGGCTCTTATATTCTGGCTTAGATAGGTTTAGGTTGAAATAGAACCAAAATGAATTGATCAAATAAAAAGGAGTTTTTTGATTATGACACATAAAATCAGCCTACCCACAAAAGCAGAAATTGAACAGCTAAACCATTACGCCCCCATTTTTAATGCCGAAGTTGGTGGCGCATTACGCTGGGTTATGCGCCAGTTGAATATTTCCATAAAGCTTCTTGAGAAACGAATTCTTGGCGTTAGTGGCTCAGCTTGGCGCTCTTATACCCAAATGAGTTACACACAAAATCGTCCATTACATGTGGTGGCGGCTTTTTCCTGGCTAACCCAAGTCAGTATGTTAGCCATACTCCAAGGAAAGCATATTCAAAACTATTGGCCTGCCGTGTGTAATGAAACCATTAAAAGTATAATTCTTTCCGGCTTGTTACCCGAAGAACAATTTCTTCACTTTATAAAACTAATGACTGCCAAACTTGATCGGCGTGGCTACCAAGTTAGCAGCGAAGTTATACCTCTTTTAGAGACTATTCCCTGCTTTCAGGATAGTTTTTTAATACCGCGAAAACTGGACATTGATGATTTCAAGGTTGATTATTACCGTTCGATATCTATCCAATTTCGAGAGCTCAGACAACAACAGAAGATTCCCATTGAAGTTTTAGCCGCAGTAATAAATGAACCAGTATCTCGCACATTAGCTTTTGAAGATCCTGATAATCCAATTAGCATTCCAGTGTTTGCAGCAGTAAGAATTAAACTTGGCTTCAAGCTAGAAGATACAGTGATGTTTACCTCGGGGATGACTAAATATCAGCATTTTTACCATGCTAGACAGGTTCAACAGGCTAGGGAACAAGTCATTCTGGCATTGATGAAACCTTTAAACTTGACAGAGCGTGAACGTATTAATGGCTTTATTCAAACCATTGTGGAAATTTAATCGGATTAATAGCACAAAATCTTAACTTTGCAATGGCTTATTTTATTTTTATTTTACTATTAATCTAACTAATCACTTGATGCAATTATTGTTAGACTGCGATTTTTAGCACTAATAATTACAGGTAATCATTATGCAGTCTCAACCAAAATTTAAATTAAATCAATGTTCAGAAGCGCTATTTCTTGACCCACTATCCATTCAAGATATAGTCAACAAGGAATTAAGCCTAATCGGTACTACGGCTGATGAAACATTACATATGGTCAGTAATGTTCTACAACTACTTATGCGTACCGGTGATCCCAACTCCATGACGCTTCAGCTTTCAAGCAGCGAAACCTTGGGTTTTTATAATATTCTAGGTCTAGCCAATGCTGCCTTAGAATTTGAGCATGACCGTATTCAAGCCCTAGAGATAGAGGCCGCCTAATTCAAACTAATAAGCTTGTTTTTTGGCTAACAACAAAAGCCCTGTATTTTAAGGGCTTGTTCAACTATACAACTCTAACTACTTTAATTGATTAGCACCTTTCCCTTAGAAGCAACAATAACCACACAATTATCCCAAAAGCCCTTACCTTGCCCCTAATCCCCAAGATGTTTATTCTGCCTAGGCACTTCACCAAACAATAAGTATAAAAAGAGGGTCATCTTATGGACACAACAACAGCACTCACTATTATCGGTGGCATTTTGTTGGTACTTGGTATCGCCAAAGTTATCTTTCCCAAGCAATTTAACCAAAATATTATGGGTGATTTACATGCCGAAGCTGTTAACCCCGCGGCCGCCATTCGCGTAGCTTTAGGCGGTGCCATTCTGGTCAGTGGGATTGTGGCTTTAAGCTGCTAGCTCATTGCTAATGGCTATGGGTATAGGCTTTATTGTGGTAATGGCGTCTGTTGCTAGTAACAAGTTTAGGGGCTTTAGCAATAATATTCCTATGCCCCCTATGGTCATTTTTACAGTATTAATTGTAGTTGCCTTTTCAGCTGCATAACCACACTGTTATTTATCAAATGCCCTAGTATTTCCTAGGGCAAAAAAATGGCTAGCGAACATACTATGGATAACCAAGCAATCCATCAGCTACGGAAATAGAACGCAAAAAGTAACTACATGGCCACTTGAGTCTTTATATCAAGAAAAGATAAGCTATTTGTGTAGCAATCGAGAGTACACAAAAAGCTCTAAAGAAAATGGTGCCGCGAGCCGGAATCGAACCGGCACGACTGTTAGGTCGCAAGATTTTAAGTCTTGTGTGTCTACCAATTTCACCACCGCGGCATATTGATATGGAGGCTGAGGTCGGAATCGAACCGGCGTTGACGGATTTGCAATCCGCTGCATTACCACTCTGCCACTCAGCCAAATTATTGTCGTAAAACAATAATTGGAGCGGGAAACCGGGTTCGAACCGGCGACCTCAACCTTGGCAAGGTTGCGCTCTACCAACTGAGCTATTCCCGCATGGCATCCCGTAGGGGGTTCGAACCCCTGTTACCGCCGTGAAAGGGCGGTGTCCTAGACCACTAGACGAACGGGACGCTGTTCGTATTTACCGCCGACACAAAGTGGCTGTAAACAGGAGTGCGCATATTAAGGATTTGTGGTTTTACTGTCAAGGCATTTGCTAAATAAAATCAGGTTTTTTCAACAACTTAATTACCAATCTAAGCCCAGCTCAACCCACTCCAAATTACCCCAAAAAAACAACATAAAAATATCAACATATAGAGCAAATTAACGCTTTTATAACTGTCAAAAATTTCACTTTCAAGGTTACTTATAACTCTAAGAATTGACTTATATTTTATACGTCCGGTCTAGTTAAAGATGCTATCCATGCCAGTAACATCAATGAAAAAGATATGTATGCCCTAACGCTATGAGTATATATCTAAATAATTGCGAAAAAATGTAAATATATCTGCAACCCCTGCTTTACTTATAAGGCTATCTACTAATTTAAACCACTGAGGATTCGGCTATGCAACCCAAGATTATTGCAGTAAAAGCAGTCTATGCAGGCGTCCGCAAGTTGCGAAAGCCGGCCTCAGAGTTGCCGCGTGTTGGTTAGATAGTTTTTTCTACGGCCGCGGACTTTAAATTTCGTGGCCATTGTACCAGCCTTTTTAACAGCTGTTTTCAATACCACAAATTTCAACTCTCGGTCTTCTTTTATAATAGGAGGTTAAAATGGTTGTGTTGTGCTTTTTCCAAGGATTAGTTAGATCCTATCGAAACCGTCTACAAGCTCGCAAAAATTGGTGTGCTGTAGCCCACTTAAGTGATGATCAACTTCTTGATATTGGTTTATATCGTGCGGGCGATAAAATTAGAGCCATCAATAAACCTAAAGTTGAGATGATCAGGCCTCCTGAAAGTAAGAATGGGGCTGCAAAGGTCATTTCTCATAATGAAGAAGATGGTTGCACCAACTGTTGTCCTTGCAATTAGACAACTATTGGGTATTGATTTATTCACTATTGAGGTGGCCAATTATTGGCGCAATTGCCATTCCAGCTGCGATTTAGCTTGTTGGGAAATTAGCTGCGTAAAAGGCCACCTCAGATATTCGTTTGGCTCTATGAAAAGCTATCTTATTGCTTAAGTTGAACTATCAGTAAAAACTATCAATCAGCTAGTTAACTTAATTCTTAACATCGTCGTTGCAGTAGCTCCATGGCTCTGTTGGATAATATCTTGCATATAACTCATACATTGCAGGTTTGTATTTTTTAATATTCTCACGAGTACCATATTTGTCATCAGACCTATTGCTGATGATAAAATTCTCTGTATTCATTGCAAAGAACTCACCGATCATATGGTTAAGTGAGCCCCCTTCTGCGATAGATTGGGCGCCTTCTTCCCAGTCGCCACTCTCAAGAGCCTCTTCAGCAAGTTTGTAGATATTTTCGTAAAAATAAAGTTCGTTTATTGACTCAAACACAATATGGTTAAGTGTGTGAGCCATTTCATGAATGACTGGATCACCATGCTTATCTCTGTTGTCTTGAAAACACTGCCATACAGCATTCGCGGCCATTGTCGCGTCTACATTTATCATGGCTAAGCCACCCTCCTCAGAAGTATCTTTAAACTCAGGTAGTTCAAGTGTATTACCATTTTAATTTGTTATTTATTATGCTTGTATAACCCAACTGATTTTCTAATCTGCCCATATCCAACGTAAAGGCTCGCCAAAGTCATCGTAAATCCATTTTTTTCGTGCTGTTTGGTGTTTCTTTGTCGACCCCACTTTTGGTGCCTTTTTGACTTGCTTACGCTGCTCTATACTCGCGACCACGTCAGGTACAAGAGTGCGCTGTTGAGATCCGTTAGTTATATTGACTGGAAAGCGATTAAATTCGTCCACAGCAATACCGCTCTGCCCTTTTGGCACCTCTGTTACTGTGCCTCCTGAGGCCAAGAATGCATCAACGTCAGCTTGTAGCTGTTGTTTTTGTTGTCGTTTATTTGGCACTTTTGGCAAAGGTCTTTTGGGAGTAATTGACATAGTTTTGCGGTCACATAAAAACAAGCCTACCAGTTTACCAGCATAGGCTTATGGGTTCTATATTCAGGGCCTAATTCGTAATCTAGCTAAACGAAATAATCAAAACTATAATCAAATCTCTAGAGATTAATATTTAGACTTTATGATTACCTACAGTCAAATTACTGATGTCCATCAGCGCCTAACCGAAGTGGTAATAAATACCCCTGTTATTGAGTCCGTTAGTATTAACAAACAACTTGGTGGTCGCGTACTCTTTAAAGTGGAAGCACTACAGAGAACTGGCTCGTTTAAATTCCGTGGTGCTTACAACAAAATTAGTCAATTAGCCCAAAACTCGGATTCTGGCATTGTTGCTTATTCATCAGGTAACCATGCCCAAGGGGTGGCATTGGCTGCCTCCTTATTTAATTTGCCCGCAACCATAATTATGCCAGCGGATTCGCCACGTATAAAAATCAACAACACAAAAGCTTTAGGTGGGGAAGTAATATTATATGATCGCTACACCCAGAGTAGGGAAGAAATAGGGCAAACATTAGCCCAAGAGGGAAATTTGGCTTTAGTAAAACCTTATGATGACCTTGATATTATTGCTGGTCAGGGCACTGCTGGCTTAGAGGCTAGTCACCAATTGGACAAGCTAGGCTTAAAGCCTGATCAAGTCATTGTTCCATGTGGCGGTGGTGGCCTTA
>DNNY01000037.1:11381-11599 GCA_003497765.1 Oceanospirillaceae bacterium | reverse complement strand
TTTACCAATATTCAGTTTCAATTTGATGTGCTAGCTAAGCGCCTACGCGAGCTGTCCTTTCTAAACTCTGGCGTGGCCATTCTATTAAAGGACGAGCGTAGTGGCCGGGAAGAACTATTTAGTTATGAGGGCGGTGTGTCTGCCTTTGTTGAATACTTAAATGCCAATAAGCAGCCTCTTAATAAATGCCTGCACTTTAATGCGCAGCATACCGATGG
>DNNY01000037.1:10539-11072 GCA_003497765.1 Oceanospirillaceae bacterium | reverse complement strand
GTCGGTGTTGAAGTGGCTTTACAGTGGAATGATTCATTCCAAGAAAGCATTCATTGTTTTACCAATAACATCCCGCAACGTGATGGTGGCACCCACCTTTCTGGTTTTCGTGCTGCCCTAACAAGAACCCTAAACAACTATATTGATGCTGAGTCTGCCCAGAAAAAGAGTAAGGTTTCGACTTCTGGGGATGATGCTCGTGAAGGCTTGACCGCTATTATCTCGGTGAAGGTGCCTGATCCTAAATTCTCATCCCAGACCAAAGATAAGCTGGTTTCTTCCGAAGTTAAGTCTGCGGTAGAGCAGGAGATGGGTAAGTATCTTTCTGAATACTTGCAAGAAAACCCACAAGATGCCAAATCCATTGTTGGCAAGATGCTTGATGCGGCGCGAGCCCGTGAAGCGGCCCGTAAGGCCCGTGAAATGACCCGTCGCAAGGGTGCTCTAGATATTGCTGGACTGCCTGGCAAGCTAGCTGACTGCCAAGAGAAAGACCCAGCGCTATCTGAACTTTATCTAGTGGAGGGTGATTC
>DNNY01000037.1:7939-10309 GCA_003497765.1 Oceanospirillaceae bacterium | reverse complement strand
AGGGTGATTCTGCGGGTGGTTCGGCCAAACAGGGCCGTGACCGTAAGACGCAGGCTATTTTGCCCCTAAAAGGTAAAATACTTAATGTTGAAAAAGCACGTTTTGACAAAATGCTTTCTTCAGCAGAAGTCGGTACGCTTATAACGGCATTAGGTTGTGGCATTGGTCGCGAAGACTTTGATATTGAGAAATTGCGTTATCACAGCGTTATCATTATGACTGACGCCGATGTGGATGGTGCTCATATACGCACATTGCTCCTGACATTTTTCTTCCGTCACCTGCCATCAATTATTGAAAATGGCCATATCTTTATTGCCCAACCCCCGCTATACAAAGTGAAGAAGGGCAAGCAAGAGCAATATATTAAAGACGATGCCGCTCTGGACAAATATTTGTTACAAGGCGCTCTAGATAATTCCGCCCTATATACCAGTGACAGCGCACCAGCTATAACTGGCTCTGCATTGGAGGCCTTGGCTAGTCAATATCTACAGGTAATGGCAACAATTAAGCGCTTAGAGCGGGTTGTGCCTTCAGTTATATTGGGGCAGATGATTTATTCCCCTGTATTAGCTGCTGATGATTTACAGGACCAAGGCAAGGTTGCTGATTGGCTAGATAATTTGGTTGAGGCTCTTGCCGATAAGGAAACAGCTGGTGCCCAATATGATGGTATGGTAAAAGACAACCCTGAACGGGGCGGCTATCTTCCTGTTGTTACGATTACAACCCATGGTATTGATGACGATTACCTGCTTAATTATGATCTATTCCATTCCGCTGACTATCGTTCAATTGTTGCATTAAATGAAACCCTAAGAGGTTTGATTGAGCCCTCAGGCTTTTTCCAGCGAGGAGAGCGTAAGCTTGACACTACCAGTTTTGCTGAAGGCTTGGCCTGGTTAATGAAAGAGGCTCGCCGTGGCTTGGGTGTTCAGCGTTATAAGGGACTTGGTGAAATGAACCCTGATCAGCTTTGGGAAACAACTATGGATCCTGAGACTAGGCGTATGCTGCGAGTAACCATTGATGACGCCATTGCTGCCGATCAGATGTTTACTACTCTGATGGGCGAAGAGGTGGAGCCACGTCGCAACTTTATTCAGTCGAATGCTTTGCAGGTGTCAAACCTTGATGTCTGATCTGTGAAAAGCTTTGATTTATTTAAACCACCTTCGGGTGGTTTTTTTGTGCAATAAATCCTTAAAATTGTTTAGGTAAAACGGTGTATAGAAGGCCAAACGATATGTTTCACGTGAAACATAGCAATTAGATGGCTGGCAATAGGGAAATAAAAAAGCCGCAACAAGTGTGCGGCTTCTTAGTGTTTCACGTGAAACAATTATTGGGCAAGGAGTGCAATATCAGCAACGCGCCCTAATTCTGACTGGATGCTAGATAACAAGGCAAGGCGATTGTTTTGAACTGCAACATCATCAACCATAACCATGGTACTAGCAAAAAAGGCTTCAAGGGGCTCAGCTAGGTCAGCTAATGCTGACAAGGTTGACTGATAATTGCCTTGAGCAATAGAAGTAATATTAGCCTGACTAACCTCATTCACAGCTAAGTGCAGTGCTTTTTCATCAGCCTCGGTCAATAGAGCAGGGTCAATAAGCTCGCTGCCGTTACCATTTTTCGACAAAATATTGCTTACTCGCTTATTTGCCTCTGCAAGGCTTGCGGCACTTGGCAATGACAGGAAGTGGTTAACGGCTTTCACGCGACGATCGAAGTCTAGAGGCGAAGTTGGTTTTTTGCTATTTACGGCAAGGTATACTTCAGCTTTGATACTTTGGTCTTCATAGTAAGCACGTAAGCGCTCGATAATAAAAGTATGCAGTTGTTTGCGCGTGCTATCTTGATCCTGTTTCAAATTAGCATGTAGGCTGTAGGCCTCGTCAATTAAGGCAGGCAAATCAAGATCTAGCTCTTGTTCAATCATTATGCGCAATAGCCCAACTGTAGCGCGACGTAAAGCATAGGGGTCCTTGCTGCCAGTAGGGGGCTGATTAATTCCAAATAATCCAACTAAGGTGTCCAAGCGGTCAGCAATAGCCAGGGCACTGGCTTCAAGTGATTGCGGTAGTTGGTCGCCAGAGAATTTTGGCCAATAATGTTGTTCAATAGCCGCAGCTGTGATCTTGTCTTCACCATCATTAAGGGCATATACATGACCCATAAGGCCTTGTAGGTCGCCAAACTCTAATACCATTTCAGTGTTTAGGTCAGCTTTTGCCAATAAACCAGCGCGCTTAGCTTGTTCGGCGTTAGCGCCAATTTGACTAGCAATGGTGCCAGCAAGTGCTGCAATACGTTTGGTTTTATCGGCTAGGCTGCCAAGGGCAGCCTGAAATACAACCTTTT
>DNNY01000037.1:0-7785 GCA_003497765.1 Oceanospirillaceae bacterium | reverse complement strand
AAGGTCAGCCTGAAATACAACCTTTTCCAAAGCCGGGTTACGACTCTCAAGAGTGGATTTTTTGTCAGTTTCAAAGAAGAATGCGGCGTCAGCAAGGCGAGGCCGAATCACGCGCTCATTACCGTCAATGACGGCTTGAGGGTCTTTACTGATTAAATTGCTAACGGTGATAAAATAGGGCTGTATCTCGCCTTTATCATTGACTAGGTGAAAATACTTTTGATGCTCAGCCATTGATGACACTAGCGCCTGAGCCGGCACTTCAAGAAATGCATTGTCGAACTTACCACATAAGCTAACAGGCCATTCAACTAAGGCAGCTACTTCATTTAAAAGACTATCACTAACAACAGCTTGAGCACCCACCTTAGCCGCCTGTTCAGCAACTTGTGTGCGAATAATTTGCTTACGTTCCTCAATATCAACAATCACTTTGCCCTCATCCCTAAGCTGCTGAGCATAGGTTTTGGGGCTTTTGATAGTAATGCTGGCATCACAATGGAAGCGGTGGCCGCGAGTTTGGTTGCCGTTACTCAAACTAAATAAGGAGCAATCAATTAATGATTCGCCTAGCATCAAGATAAACCACTGCACAGGACGAACAAATTCAGCACGGGAGCTGCCCCAGCGCATGCGCTTAGCTATAGGAAGGTCGGCTAATGCCTGTTCGATTAATGCTGGAAGCAGGCTTTCCGTAGCGGCACCATTGACGTGTTTTTCAAAGTTGTAATATTGGCCTTTGTCGGTTTCAATTACGGCTAGATCAGCTAACGCAACACCGCATGATCTGGCAAACCCCTGAGCCGCCTGTTCTGGAGCAGACAAAGCTGGGCCACGACGGCTTTCTTTGCGGTCGGCTTGTTGTAGCTCTAGTTGATCAATAATTACAGTTAGGCGTCTGGGTGAAGCATAGGCAGTTACTTCGCCGTGGCCAAGATTTAGTTGTGCCAATTGCTTAACGATATTGCTTTTAAGGGCATTTTGTAGGGTTTGCAAAGATTTTGGTGGCAGCTCTTCGGTACCCAATTCAAATAGAAAATCAGCGTGTGACATTAGGCTTGTTCCTCGTCATTTAACAATTCAGCTCTTAATTCAGGGCTGGCCATGGGGAAGCCTAAGGCTTTGCGTGCAGCGTAGTATTCATGGGCTACTTGGCGCGCCATAGTGCGCACACGCAAGATATAACGTTGGCGCTCTGTTACCGAAATAGCATGGCGAGCGTCTAAAAGATTAAACGTATGAGAGGCTTTTAACACTAGCTCATAGGCAGGTAGAGGTAGGTGGGCAGCGACTAATTTCTCACACTCGCTTTCATAGTGATCAAAGTTGGCGAATAAAGTTGGTACATGGGCATGGTCAAAGTTAAATGTGGACATTTCTACTTCTTGCTGATGATAAATATCACCATAGGTAACCACTGAGCCATCTGTAGAGCGGCTCCATACCAAGTCGTAAACGCTGTTAACATTTTGCAGGTACATAGCAATACGCTCAAGACCAATAGTGATTTCGCCCATCACTGGATAACACTCAAGCCCACCTGCTTGTTGAAAATACGTAAACTGAGAAACTTCCATGCCGTTTAACCAAACTTCCCAGCCCAAGCCCCAAGCCCCTAGAGTGGGGGATTCCCAGTTGTCTTCAACAAAGCGAATATCATGCACCTCAGGATCAATACCTAAATGATTAAGACAATCTAGGTACATTTCCTGAAAATTATCTGGGGAAGGCTTGATAACCACTTGAAATTGAAAGTAATGTTGCAGGCGATTAGGGTTTTCACCATAGCGCCCATCGGTGGGTCGACGGCTAGGTTGGACATAAGCAGAGCGCCAGCTTTCGGGCCCAATAGCTTGTAAAAAAGTGGCAGGATGAAAGGTGCCTGCACCTACTTCCATATCCAAAGGTTGCATAATATTGCAGCCTTTCTCCGACCAGAATTGTTGCAGGGCAAATATTAAGCCTTGAAAAGTGCTGCTATCAGTTTTCGTATTCACGCTGTCAAATCCACTTTTGACGGTTAATCGACTTAGCTCGCCATAGAGCTAAAATAAAGGGCGTCATTATACCCTATTCATCATTCGGACGCATGAGATATAGACCTTACTAGAAGTGCAAAAGACTTAAAATTACCTCGAAAGTAGTTTTATTGTCACTAAAAGGTGAGAAATTGCTAAAGCGCAGCATGTCCAGCCCATAACAATGGTATGATAACGCCTGTTTTGATTTTTATGTTTTGTGCTATGAAGTCTTTGTTGGCCACCACGGCAATTCGTTTATTTGGCTTATTGCCTATGCCCCTAGCTCAGTTTATTGGCTTGTTAGTGGGTCGTTTACTATACTGGCTGCCGAATAGCGCGAAGCATGAAAGCCAATTGAATATTCAGCGATGCTTGCCTGAGTTAAACCCAAATCAGCAACAAAATTTGTTAAAGGCAAGCCTGGCCCATACGGCTATGGCCATGCTGGAGATGGGCCATAACTGGTGTGGTAATAGCAAAACCAATTTGTCCCGCATTAATACTGTGTCTAACCAGCACCTACTAAAAGATGATATACCGCGTGTAATTTTGACGCCACATTTGGGCAATTGGGAATTATTTGCCGCTTGGTTAGCTAGTCAAACACACTTAACTGCCCTCTATAAGCCGGCAAAGTTAGCAGCATTAGATCAATTAATCGCCAAGGGTCGTCAGGCTTCAGGTATGGCTTTAGCGCCGGCCTCTGCAACAGGGGTAAAGGCACTAAAACGAGCCCTAGACAATCAGCAATCTATTCTTATTTTGCCTGATCAAGAGCCGCCAGGTTCAGCCGCTGTGGAAGTCACGTTCTTTGCACAGCCCGCATATACTATGACCTTAGCGGCTCAATTAACAAAATCAAAAGACATACAAATTATACTCGGATGGGCCAAGCGTGAAGGCATTGGTAAAGGCTACACTATAGAATTGGTGGATATTACCCCTAACCTGAAGTGTACAGATATTAAAGATTCCGTACAGGCAATGAATAACGCCATTACTGACCTGATTCGCACTGCTCCGGCTCAATACCAATGGGAATATAGGCGTTTTAAGCAAACCCTTGAACAGCCCTAATTACTTGCGCGCAATAAGCAGAGCTTTGCCCGCAAGACTAGGGTTGTTTTGTCCTTTGTTTTGGCCTGTATAAGCATCTTGCTCATCCCAATACACGAGCGGCATTAAGTCTTTAAAAAGGGATAATAGTTCGCCGGCTTGTAACAAATAGCCTGGATTACTAGGCTTGCCGGGTAGAGCAATTTGATTAAACGTTTGATAAAACAATATACCACCGGGCTTGAGGCTGGTAATTATCTGTGGACAAATATCTCGCTCAAGAAAGGCACTAACACAAATAAAATCGAAACCTGTGGTTGGCCAAGCTTGTGTTATATCAACACATTGCCCTTGCACTGCTAAGTTATGTTTTTTGGCGTACTGATTGACTGCGTCAATGGCAACCTCAGAGCGATCCCATGCTTCTACTATAAGGCCATGTTTTGCAAGGAAAAAAGCATTCTGACCAAGGCCGCAGGCCAAGTCCAAGGCCGAGCCATGATGAGGAATTAAATGGCTAAACTTACACAACCAAGGGTTTATGTCTGGCACAGCAGTTGCTTGCGCATATCGTTGATTCCATTTTTCAGACATAATCTATAACTGTGGATAAGTTTGTTGATAACCAGCGGATAAGAGGTGAATATTTGGTATTAATCTCGCCAAAACATAGGTGTAAAGATTACCAGCAAAGTAAACACCTCAAGACGACCTAGTAACATGGAAAAACACAATATCCATTTGGCGGTGGCATTAATATCACCATAGTGCTGGGCGACACCGCCAAGGCCGGGGCCTAAATTATTTAGTGTTGCGCCGACGGCTGACCAAGCCGTAACCTGATCTAGGCCTGTGGCAAGCAATAAGATCATCATCACCATAAACACAATGGCGTAAACGGAAAAGAAGCCCCATACAGCATCCGTGACCCTAGCGGGTATGGCTTTGCCACCAAGCTTAACGCGAATCACGGCATTAGGATGAATAAGCCGTTGCACTTCCCTTAAGCCCTGTTTTAATACAATCAGCACGCGCACAACTTTCATGCCACCACCTGTTGAGCCGGCGCAGCCACCAATAAAAGCGGCACTAAACAGTAAGAAAGGCAACATAGTTGGCCAATTGGCAAAGTCTGCCGTGGCATAGCCCGTTGTTGTGGCGATAGATACTACCTCAAATAAACCTTGTCGGAAGCTATCTATCCAGCCCATATTAGTAGCCAAACTGAGGGTAATAATGGTAATGACAGAAACGGTAGCAATAATGCTTAAGAAGAATTGGAATTCTTCATCTTGCCAATAATGCTTTAGATTAAAGCTGTGATGTTTGTTGCGCATTAGGCGCACGCTTTGGAAGTGCAAACCAAAGTTAATGGCAGCCAATAGCATAAACACAATGGCAATGCCTTCAATGGCCGGGCTATTAAAATAACCTAGGCTCGCATCATGGGTTGAGAAGCCACCAATAGCCACTGTGGAAAAGCTATGACAGATAGCATCAAATACACTCATGCCTGCAGCCCAGTAGGCCGTTGCACAAGTCGCCGTTAAACCAAGATAAATATACCAAAGATGTTTGGCCGTCTCGGTAATACGTGGAGTTAGTTTAGAGTCTTTTACGGGGCCTGGGGTTTCGGCCCGATATAGCTGCATACCACCAATACCCAACATGGGTAAAATAGCCACGGCCAAGACAATAATGCCCATGCCGCCAAACCACTGTAGTAGCTGTCTGTAGAAAAGAATTGACGCGGGTAAGGAGTCAATGCTGGTAATCACAGTGGCGCCAGTTGTGGTTAAACCTGATAGAGACTCAAATAGGGCATCAACAAAGTGCCAATTAGCTTGCATGGCACTATTTAGATAAAGTGGCAGGGCACCAAATATACCTAGAATGGTCCAAAACATTACCACAATAACAAAGCCATCGCGGGTGCGGAGCACTTTTTGATATCTAGCTACGGGTAGCCAAATAATCAACCCCGCGCCTAAAGTAATGGCAAAGGCCTCAATAAATGCCATATGAGCACCATCATCATATAAAAGAGACACTAGTAGAGGCGGCAACATGGCTAAGCTAAATACCATCAGTAAGATGCCGATAATTTTCTGAGTGACTCGAAGGTGCATGCTAGGCCTTAGAAAAAGGTAAGGGCAACGGCAAATAGGCGTTCAACTTCGTTGATCATGCGCCTATCTGTCAGGAAAAGTATTACGTGGTCGTTATTTTCAATAACTACGTCATGGTGAGCCATAAGTACTTCGTCATTGCGTACAATGGCGCCGAATGTGGTGCCTTGGGGTAGCTTAATTTGTTCCAAGCGGCGACCAACCACTTGCGATGTTTTTAGGTCGCCATGAGCAATGACCTCGAGGGCTTCTGCGGCCCCACGGCGAAGTGAGTGCACATTAACTATATCACCACGACGGACATGGGTAAGCAAGCTGCTCACTGTGGTTTGCTGTGGCGAAATAGCGATATCAATAGTGCCATCTTCAATCAGATCGACATAAGCGGGATTACTAATTAATGTCATCACACTGCGAACGCCTAAACGTTTGGCGAGCATAGATGCCATAATATTGGCTTCGTCGTCATTGGTTAAGGCGCAGAATACATCTGTGGCTTCGATATTTTCTTCAATCAATAAATCTTGATCCGATGCGCTACCATGCAAAACGATGACATCATCTAGACCATCAGCTAGTTGTTCACAGCGACCGAGGCCGCGCTCGATCATTTTGACGCGGAAATCTTTGGCCAAATTGCTAGCTAGACGAGAACCAATATTGCCACCGCCGGCAATCATAATTTTCTTATAAGGCTTATCTAGGCGCCTTAGTTCACTCATAACCGCCCGAATATCTTTTTTAGCGGCAATAAAGAAAACCTCATCATCAACATGAATTTCCGTATCGCCTTCAGGCACAATAGCGCGATCTTTGCGGAAGATAGCTGCAACGCGGGAGTCAATATTGGGCATATGTTGGCGTAAATTAGCTATGGGCTGGCCAACGAGAGGGCCACCCAAGTGGGCTTTTACTGCTACTAATTGCACGCGGCCATCGGCAAAGTCCAATACTTGCAGGGCACTAGGGTTTTCGATTAAACGTTGAATATGTTTGGTGACCAGTTTTTCTGGGCTGATAATCACATCAATAGGAAAGGCGCCCGTTTCATTTTTAAACAAGGCGCCACGTTGTTCCAGATATTCATGGGAACGGATACGACTAATAGTCGTTGGTGTTTGAAAAACATGCTTAGCGATCTGGCAAGCCACCATATTGACTTCATCGCTTTTCGTTACGGCTACCAGCATATCAGCGTCTTCAGCGCCAGCTGCCTCTAAAATATTGGGCAAAGAGGCTGCGCCAGCTACGGTGCGAATATCCAAACGATCTTGGAGATCCTTAAGGGCCGCCGTATCCTGGTCTACCATGGTGATGTCGTTAGCATCAATAGCCAGGTTTTCTGCCAGGGTTTTGCCGACCTGGCCGGCACCGAGAATGATAATTTTCATAACGGTTGCTTCAGTGATGTGAGCCGATTTTCTTATTATGATACCAGAAACCACGGGCGTGTCATGGTTATTAGTCACTCCATAGCAAAGTTTATTAAGAAGAGCTCTTTTTTAATACAGCATAGTAAAAGCCATCGTGGCTTTCTGGCGCTGGAAACAGTTGCCGACCATGGTCTGTTGCTTGCCCCCAAGCAGCTGAGATAGCTTGTTCTTGAGCATCTTCTTGCGCTTGCAAAAAGCGCTTAACGATACGTTCATTTTCCTGTTTTAAAATGGAGCAGGTAGCGTAAACCAATAAACCACCAGTTTTTAAAGTAGGCCATAATTGCTGCAATATGGTTAATTGTAGTTGTGCCAAGCGGGTAATATCTTCATTGCTGCGAAGTAGTTTTATATCTGGATTGCGGCGAATCACACCAGTGGCAGAACAAGGCGCATCGACTAAAATACGATCATAGGCCTGTCCGTCCCACCAGTTGTCCGGCTGACACGCATCAGCACAGATAACTTCGGCAGATAGCTGCAGCCGTTGTAAATTTTCATGCAGTCGGTCAAGGCGACGTTGCTCTAGCTCAACGGCGGTTACCTCAATATCAGCGACTTCAAGCAAATGACCAGTTTTGCCGCCTGGCGCAGCACAAGCATCAAGCACGCGCTGACCAGCTTTTAAGTCCAACAAAGTGGGAGCAAGCTGGGGAGCTTCATCTTGCACACTAACCCAACCAGAAGCGAAACCGGGTAAATCGTCAACTTGGCAGGGGCTGTCTAGTTGAATGCCCCACGGACTATAAGCGCATGCCTTGGCTTTTATATTGGCCTTGGCTAGGCGTTCCAGATAGTCTTTGGTGGTATGATGCCGTTGATTTACCCTTAAAGTCATAGGTGCTTGTTGATCATTAGCAGCAAGTATAGCTGGCCAACTATCTGGCCAGTGATTAGCCAGCTTTAACTGTAACCAAGCAGGGTTGTTATGCTGATACTCAGGATTATCTGCTAAGTCTTCGGACAGCGCTTCGCGCTGGCGTAAAAAGGCTCTTAACACCCCATTAATTAATGATGGCGCCCAATCTTGACCACTATCTTTCGCTGCATCCACACAACTAGTCACCGCGGCATGGTCTGGCGTACGCATATAGTTAAGTTCATATAGCCCCACTAACAAAAGGGCATAGATAGATCGGAAGAGCG
>DNNY01000038.1 GCA_003497765.1 Oceanospirillaceae bacterium | reverse complement strand
CCGTATTCAGCATCAATGGGGCCGCCAGCAAGGCGAAAAATTTCCGTTACACCATATGATTCCCTAGACTGCAGCCAAGCATTCTTGGCAACCTCCATGGACTGCTCCGAGGGTTTATTTGCAAAGGCTTGTAGCTTGGATTGCAAGTTGATGGCATCAGCCAAAGCTTGATGATAACTGCTGTGAGCAAGCTCAGCATAGGTTTGCAGAATAGTTTTATGAGTTTCGTTTGCAATCGCAACAGTTGGCAGGGTAGCTGTGGCGAGGCCAAAATAGGTGATAGAAATCAAGTGTTTTATATTCACGATATTGCGTCCTAATAGGTGAAAAAGTTTCATATCTATAATTTAATATTGATAATCATTAACATTTGATAATGATTATCGATAATAATTTAGTACACAAACTTTCAGCTTGCTAATTTTTTTTGAACTTAATTTAAAGAGAAATAAAAAATTGTAATGAGAATAATTTTCGTTTAGCTTTAGATACTGTATACTTCCTTGGCTTATTGCCTTAAGGACCTTTAATGCGTTTTTTGACCCCTTTTCTAGTTATCGTATCTCTGTTGATATCTTCATCAGGAGTTTTGGTGATCAATACTCATGCGTGACCTACTAAGTTCCCAAATTAGGTATTTACCCAGTCTTAAATGGGTAGCCCTTGCTGGTGCTGTTATGGTGCTTCTGCCTATTGTTGCTGTTTTACAGCAAGCGACCTTTGTTGGCACAGACCTGTGGTTACATATTTGGCAAACCGTTTTACCTGATTATGTGTCTAACTCTCTGTTGTTGATGTTAGGTGTTGGGGCAGGGGTATTGCTGGTGGGTGTGCCCGCCGCATGGTTGACAGCTACCTGCCAGTTTCCTGGTCGGCGCTGGTTAGATTGGGCCTTACTACTGCCACTGGCCATGCCGGCTTACATTATTGCTTATACTTATACCGGAATACTGGATTATGCTGGGCCAGTTCAATCTGCATTGCGTGATGTAACTGGTTGGGGCTATGGTGACTACTGGTTTTGGCAGGTGCGATCACTAACCGGCGCTATGCTAATGATGGTCTTAGTGCTTTACCCCTATGTATACTTAACTGCTAGAGCAGCTTTCTTAGAGCAGTCCACGGTTGGTATGGATGTGGCTAGAAGTCTTGGTTATGGTAGCTGGCAGGCTTGGTTTAAGGTGGTTATTCCCATGGCACGACCAGCAATTATTGCTGGTTTAACATTAGCTTTGATGGAAACCCTAGCTGACTATGGTACCGTTCAATACTTTGGTGTGACTACCTTTACTACCGGTATTTTCCGAACTTTTTATGGCCTTGGTGATACGGCAGGTGCTGCTCAGTTAGCGGCTGTATTGTTACTATTTGTGGTGACATTAATCATGGTCGAGCGATGGTCTCGCCGCCGCCAAGCATACCATGTCAAAGCGCAATCAAGTGGTGGTTTTACCACCATTAAATTAGTTGGTTGGCGGGGTTGGCTGGCTAGCTTTGTTTGTCTAACTCCTGTTGTCCTTGGTTTTGTTATACCGGCACTACAATTGTTGTGGTGGACAGTGTTTGAAGCCCATGTGCAATGGGCGTCATTTTGGCAATTGGCATGGAATACTTTCTATTTGTCTGCCATGGCGGCTATTTTAGCAGTATGTTTAGCACTGCTGTTGGCTTATGCAAAGCGCTTCTATCCCCAGCAATCTGTGCGTTATGCGGTCAATTTAGCGGGTATGGGTTATGCTTTACCGGGTACTATTATTGCTATTGGCGTTATGCTGCCTTTGGCGTGGTTAGATCATAGGATTAATGATGCCTTTGTTTGGTTGGGTTGGGCATCACCAGGCTTAATTCTTAGTGGCTCTTTAGTGGTGCTGCTTTTAGCCTATTGTGTGCGATTTTTGGCGGTGGCACTGGGTGGTATACAATCTGGCTTGGGGCAAGTAAGCCCGAGCCTTGATGAGTCAGCCAAAGGTATGGGTCGCAATGCTTGGGATGTGCTAAGACTGATACATGTACCATTAATGCGTAGTAGTGTCTTAACGGCCTTGCTGGTGGTGTTTGTGGATGTATTAAAGGAGCTGCCAGCAACATTAATGCTGCGGCCTTTTGACTTTAATACCTTGGCGGTAAGAGCATATGAATTAGCTGCTGATGAACAATTAGTCGCAGCGGCACCAGCCTCATTAATGATTGTTGTGGTAGGGTTAATTCCGGTTTTGATTATAAATAAAGCTATTAACCGGCGTCGGCAGCGGGTCTAAGCTAATTGCCAAGAAACAAAAAAGAGTGGGTTATGATTAAGCAGCAAACAACGCTATTAGAAGTAAAAGATTTACAGGTTAATTATGGTTCTAGACAAGCGCTCGCAGGTTTGGATTTGAACCTAGAAGAGGGTCAGTTGTTATGTCTACTGGGCCCTAGTGGTTGTGGTAAGTCTACTTTACTCAGAGCCATTGCTGGTTTTCAGAATGTTTCCGGTGGTCAAATCCGCTTAGCCCAACAGCTATTAACTGGCAATGGTGTCAATATTGCGCCAGAACAACGTCAAATAGGTATGGTATTTCAAGATATTGCCCTCTTTCCCCATTTAAATGTGCGCGATAATATCGCCTTTGGTCTTCATAAGTGGTCAACTAAAGAGGCGCAACAACGGGTTGAGTATTTGTTATCGATGGTGGATCTAACCGGATTTGGTGACCGTTATCCTTACGAGTTATCAGGTGGACAACAACA
>DNNY01000053.1 GCA_003497765.1 Oceanospirillaceae bacterium | reverse complement strand
GAAAAGCCACCAGCCCCAAAAACAGTAAGCTGGTGGTGGGGAAAAACCCTGTGCGTTTTTTGCCAGTATTAAGCAAAGTTGTAGGCTCAACTGCTGCAAGCCCTTGTTTTGCTTCAGCTGAATCCACTTCTGCAGTTTGTTTAGAAGTAATATCCACAATTTCAGCCATTTTCTACTCCCGACAGCCAAAAAATTAATAAATCGATCTACTTTACCCTCAGCCTAGACTGGAGCACTTTGTACCTTTACTGTTTGGCTTTGTTTATTGTTTTGGGATGGAGGTGTTTGTAGTTTTTGTAATACTTGAGCTTTGGGGCCATCAATAACAACCTGATGCCCAGCTATCACAAGCAACCGATCGACTAACTTCAGCATTTCCGGCTTATGTGTCACCAATACCATTACACTGTCTGGCTTTAACGCTTGTTCAAGTGCAGAAATAATCTGTAACTCGAGATTACGATCCATTGATGCCGTTGGCTCATCTAAGAGCCAAATAGTAGGCTCACGTAAAAAGGCACGAGTTATATGTACTAATTGACACTGGCCACCTGAAAGCCCCGTACCTCCCTCATAAATCTCTTGCTGCAATCCCTGAGGATGTGTGGTGATAACAGCATCCAATAAACCTGTCTGCCGCGCCACTTGTAATATTTTATCGTCTCCGGGGTCCAATAAGCCTAAGGTCAGGTTGTCTCGTAAACTGCCGGCAAATAATCTTCCATCCTGCTGCACATAACCAATATTTTCTGCCAGCATGGGTTTCGATAGCTGCGCTAAATCAATATCATCCAGCAAAATGCGCCCCGATTGAGGTTTATACATACCTGACAATATACGCAATAGTGTGGTCTTTCCGGCTCCTACTGGTCCCAAAACACCAATTTTTTCCCCTGGTGAGATCTTTAGCCCGTCAATGGCTACAGCACTGGTTTGATCATATTGATAGGCAACCTTATCAAATTGATAATGACCATTAATTTTTTCCAGTAATACCGGCTGCTCCTGACCAAAATGATCATCCTGTAAATCCCATACTTGCTCTAAACCACGCAAAGCGGCCTTAGCATGGGCCCATTGCACTAGTTGTGAAGGCAGTGCAGCAATGGGCGTTAAAATACGTCCAGATAAAATACTGCAAGCAATAAGTCCGCCCATGGTTAGCTCACCACGGCTAACCAATAGCGCCCCTGAGGCGACAATAAGAATATGAGAAAATTGTTGGAAAGAGGCTACTAAATACTGGGAGTGTTCATTAATATTGCGCATTTGCAGCTCGAAGCTACGTGACTCATCAGTAGTATTCATCCAGCGGGATAACATGCGCCAGCCCCCCTGACCCGATTTGATAGTCTCAGCGCCTTCTACCGTTTCAACCAACAGCCCTACTTTAAAATTCGCCGCCACATTACCTTTATCGGCCAAAGCATCAACTAAACTGCGGTAATACCAACCAATAATTACACTTAAGACAAAAAACACTAGGGGTATAAAAGCGATCCAACCAGCAATCGTCCAAACAACAAAACAAAACACTATGGCAAAAGGCGTATCCACCATTAAATGGGTGGTGGCGCCAGCCAAAAATGATCGTACCGTTTCATAGCCCCGCATTTGTGAAGCCAACCCGCCCACACTTTTAGGTAACTGGTCTAAACGCACAGACAAAAAACGCATAAATACACTACGTGCCAAACGTTGATCTATTTGATCAATCAAACGTTCGAACAGCTTAGAGCGGGTTTTTTTGGCGATAAATTCATAGCCAATCGCTATGACCACACCTAATGTCAGTACCATTAAAGTTTGTGAAGCCCCTGTAGGTATAACTCGGTCATAAACCTGCATGGTATAAAAAGTGACGCCAAGAGCGACAATATTGATAAGCACACTGCCCAATAAGGTTTCTAAAAGTAGGTGTTTTTGAGAAAAGAATTCGCGGCGAATCAATTGCAATACAGGACTCTTGCTAGACCTATATACTTTCCTCATATCCACCACAGCCATGGTGAAAGCAGAAATTGACTGGGGCGTTGTTTCTCGCCACTTTGCCAGCTCAGGCTCCCACTCTTCGATAACCCAATCGCCATGACCATTTTGGCCACGTAATAGGCACCATTCACCCGAAGAGGAAAGTAATAAGGCCGGAGCATGAACTGGATTGGGGCTATTAAACCATTTCACTCTGGGAAGTTGTAAGTGACTAGCTATAAGCTGTAATTGCCTTGCTGAGAGCGTTTCAGTCTGCGCCGCAATAATAGCTTCTTGCAACACCAAAGGATTAATTGCAGCCTTTTGTAACTGACCTAGGCGCATTAAACATGCTTGCAACTTATCATCAGCCATATGTGGTATTCCTATGCATAGCGATACTTAAGCGCCAAGTAACCAAAATTTGAGTGACTTGGGTATCAACTAGTTCCAGTTCCGCCTGCACCAAATCACGAACGGCATTGAGCACATCTAACCAAGTTTTTCGGCCTACCTGAAACTGGCGCTCTTGGGATAACAACACTTTCTGTGCTGTTGCTTGACTAACCTGCAGAGCGGGCAAGCGTTGCTCTATAGCCTCAAGCAAAGCAAAGTCCGTTATGGCCTGTTGGGTGATCTCCAGTTCGCGTGCTTCAACATTTGCCAAAGCGGCATGGTATTGCAAGCGTGTTTGTTTCGCTGTGGTGAAGCTGGATAAGCCTGGGCCAAACTGACTACGCGTGCCAATAAATAGGCGGTTATGAGCGCCATAATTCAAATTAGTGTAACTACCAAATTGGCGTTCAAACCGGAGATAAAATTCCGGCTGCAGTTGCGCATTTTGTATATTCACATCGGCATTAACCATATCTACTCGAGCTAAAGCAGCTTGTATATCGGGACTGATAAGCAATATCTGGGCGAGTGTATCGGTTTGACTAGTCGCGATAACTCTTGGCTTAGCTACTTTACTGGCCAATTGATCGGCATTAACGGAAGCACCAACAAGCTGCTCTAATTGTGCCAATGCACGGCTTTCTTCTACTGTGGCTGCTAATAGTTGTGATTCCGCTAATGCCAGTCGACCTTTAGCTAGAACCAAATCATTTGCTGCCGAAGCTCCTTTAGTAACACGACTGTTTATAAAATCAAATAATCTTTGATGGGTAGCTAAACTTCCCTCACGCGCTTTAATTTGTAAAAACGCGGCATACCAATCGACATATGCCTGTAGCACATCCATGGCAATTTTTTGCTGCTGTATTGCAACCTCATATTGCGAAAACCTAGCTTTAGCATTGGCTTGGTCTAAGCTAGCTGTAAGTCGACCACCTGTCCACAATGGCTGCTCTATACTTAGGCTTATACTATGCTCATCACCTTGATAAATAGGATCCTTAGCAGATGTCTTTAGGCCCTCTGCTGTTATGGATGGTGTAGGATAAAACTGCCAACGGGCTATTTCGATGCCAAGGTCTGCGGCGGAAGCTGATGCCATTTGAGCACGCACCGTTGGATGACTCACTACGGCATCATTAATTAAACCCTCTAATGTTGCTGCTTTGGCATGGGTAATTGAGAAGACAAATAGCCAAATACAAACCAAGTAAGGATTTTCCAATACAAAAGTCGCTAACAGGTTAATTTTGTTTAATCGAAACACCAACACAGTATTCCCCTCTTTAAGAGAATAAGCATGGCCTAATAGAAATGGGCGCTTCTAATTTATATAAAGTAGTAATCTTGCCTATCCCTGGTTAGCCAATAACAAAGATCTATTTGCTAGGCTAATGCCTAACATAAATCCTAAAAGCTTTTAAAAGTAATGACTTGTTACTATATTTATTTATAATACAAAAAGCAAACTCAATATATATAATTTTTTATACTATTGTTTTAATTAGCTATTTATTAAATAGATAAAATAAAAAACTATAT
>DNNY01000156.1 GCA_003497765.1 Oceanospirillaceae bacterium | reverse complement strand
GGGTTTTTGTCGTGCGTGGCGACGAACTGAAAGCTTATAGCTCAGATGTATTAAGACATTGTTATAAAGCCGGTATGAAGCTGCGGTTTATTGACCGATCAGCTTACCGGCGACTAAGAGAAGTGGCATGGCAGCCCAGTCAGCAACAAATACTAGATTGGCAATTGCCAGAAACCTATACATTACTTCCTGAAGGGGGTAGCGGCCCCTATAACCAACTTGGTTGTCGACAATTATGGCAAGAAATAGAAGCTGAGGGCCACCCCGAACATATTTGGCTAGCCGCTGGCACAGGCAGCACCGCTCGAGGATTGCTCCACGCTATGCCAATTAATAGCACCACCCATATAACCGTGATTAGCGCGGTAAAGGGAGCCCACCAAGAGGCTAAGGAAACGACCTCTGTTGCTATGCATAGAGGCATTCCACTAACTTGGATTGATGAAACGACATTTGGCGGTTTTGCCAAGTCCAACACTCAACTCGAGCAAAGCCGGCAGGCATTTCAACAAGCCACCAATATTTATTTAGACCCCGTATATAATGCTAAAGTCTGGTGGCACCTTGAGCACAACCAATCACTACCATCTGGTAAAATAGTATGGATTCATACGGGAGGTTTTCGGCCACCCATAACCACAACCGCATTAGGTTAACTAACTATGTCCGTTACCCCCCAACAGCGTCAAATGATATGTGAACAGATTGGCCGTGAACCCCATGGTCTAAGGGATATTGCTTATGCGACTGACAATGGCATACCTGTGGTATTGCGCATGGCGCCTATTGTCCAAAACAAGCCTTTCCCCACACTCTATTGGTTGTGTTCTAAAGACTTGCACAAAGCCATCAGCCGTTTAGAGGCTAGTGGCTTAGTAAAACAGTTGGAACAGCGTTTACAAGAGGATCCTGACTTTATGGCTGCCTATCAAGGCAATCAACAGGCCTATGTGGCGGCACGCTGGGCTAATTGCACTGCGGAGGAAAAACAACAATTACAGAGCCTTGGCTTTAGCGACCTATTTGACAGTTACGGTATTGGTGGCCTTAGAGATTGGCAGCAAATCCGCTGTTTGCATATGCAATATGCCCAGCATCTGTGTGACCAAAATGTCATTGGTCAATGGCTGGATGATGAATATCAACTGCATAAATTAGTAATCACTATTTAATAGCAAGGCGACTGCCCAAGGCCTATTATCTAGTGCTACAATGCTCCACCTTGTCAATAAGTCTAACAAGCAACCGGTTCAGCAAAGTGCCTATCAAATTTCTCCACCAACAACGCCCTTACCCAAAACGATGGCAGCACTTCCATCGACCAATAGCAACTCGCGTTCCGCGGCAGTGGCAAGCTTGGTTATATGACCGAGGCTCACTAACCCAACGCTTAATGCAAGCTTCAGATGGCCACTTTCAAGTCCAAGTAACACGCAATAGCTGGGGCACACCTAGCCCTTCAGAGCGCAAAGCGACAGGCCTGAAACCAAGACAAAAGGCCATCATAAGAGAAGTCCAGTTGTTGTGTCATAATCAACCTTGGGTATGTGCCCGCAGCATTATTCCAGCACACACCTTAAAAGGCCGCCAAAGACGCTTTAAAGATATTGGCAACAAACCCCTGGGCGCTTTATTGTTTGCGCACCCAAATATGCAACGGGGCGGGATTCAGGTTGCCAATTTAACACGCTCTGACAGCCCCCAAACTCATTGGGCAAGGCGCTCTTTATTTCACCTTGATAAGCGGCCTATATTAGTCACTGAGGTATTCCTACCGCCCATGCTCGATTTCACACCAAGTCTTAAGGCTTAAACCTTTGTCTTAATGCCAGCTCCAAATTGTCCATACAGCGGCGATAAGAATCTAAACTTTCGCCATAAGGATCAGCAATATCCATGGCAGCAGATAAGCGCTCAACCTGCATATTTGAGTGATTGATTTGCGTCAATATAGTCTCAACACTTTGTTGATGTTGCTCCGTCATAACCAACACTAAGTCACTCTGAAGCAGTAGCTCTGGACTTAAACACTGGCTTACACCTTGCCAGGCAATACCACGCTCCAATAATAAGGTGACAGCATGCCTACTGGTAGGTTGGTTAGCGATGGCCTTGGTCCCTGCAGAGATAAACTTACTTGAGGCAAATAGGTGCCGAGCTAACGCCTCTGCCATTTGCGAACGACAGGTATTACCACTGCATACAAACAAAGTTGTTTTATCTTTCATAAGGCTTCTCTAATCGGCATCTAGGCCTGCTTGTGTTAGCATAAGCGGCAATGCAAACCACCACAAGTATGTCATGTCCTTAATCAGTAATTGGCTCGCCTACAAGCAACTAATGCGCCTCGATAAGCCCGTGGGTACTTATCTACTTTTATGGCCAACTCTATGGGCATTATGGTTAGCTGCTGAAGGCATACCGGAGTGGCATCTATTGTTTATTTTTATTGCTGGCGTATATCTGATGCGCGCCGCCGGTTGTGTCATTAATGATTATGCCGACCGCCATATTGATGGCCATGTCGAACGCACCCAGCAACGCCCTTTGGCTACTGGACAAATAGATGCAAAGGCCGCTCTAAGGTTATTTGCCGGTCTCTGTCTGCTGGCTTTTATATTGGTTTTATTTACCAATACCTTAACTATCCTACTATCGTTTGTAGGTGTAGCTTTAGCAGCTCTATATCCATTTATGAAACGTTATACCCACTGGCCACAGCTAGTGCTCGGCGTGGCCTTTAGCTGGGCTATACCTATGGCCTTCAGTGCCCAAATAGGCAGTGTGCCCATGGTTGCTTGGCTAGCATATATAGCCGTGGTACTGATGACTATTGCTTATGACACATACTATGCCATGGTTGACCGCAATGATGATTTATTGATCGGCGTTAAGTCGACAGCGGTTTTATTTGGCCAATGGGATAGGCATATTATTGTTTTACTGCAACTTGGCTGTCTATTGCTACTTACTTATATGGGTCAATTAATGGCACTTGGCGTTTTTTTCTATGGTGGCCTTGTAGTTATGGCCAGCTTATTTGTTTATCAGGCTATCATTACCCGCAAGCGGGATCGAGACGCTTGCTTTAAAGCCTTTTTAAATAACCATTGGGCTTCATTGGCGGTATGGATCGGCCTAGTTATAGAATATTGGTAACTAGAACTTAAGTCGCCTCCACTGCCACCTGTGCCCCATGCTCATCCACCCATAAAGCAGTCGCACCCACCACTGCTAAAGGCATCACAAAAAAATTAACCACTGGCACTAATAACAATAAGCTTACTCCACCACCAAAAGATAGGTGTAATAACTTGCGCTGACGCAAACGCTTGCCCATAGCTTTAAAACTAATGCCATTATTATCCATTGGGTAATCAACATACTGCACAGCCATCATCCAGGCGGCAAAAGCTAACCACAACCAAGGTACGAGTAGATTAATACCGGGAATAAAACTGAGTATAAATAACACCAATACGCGAGGCAGATAATATAACCATTTGCTTACTTCCCGCCCCAAGGCACCGGGTATCATGCGCAAAAAATCCCCTACACCGCCACCCTCTTGGGGTGTGCCGGTTAACAACATCTGCGTTCGTTCTGCCAAGATGCCATTAAATGGTGCCGCAATCATATTGCCCACCAAATTAAATCCCCAAAATATACTCATCACTAATAGCAGGCCCAGCAGCGCCCATAATAACCATGCCGCCCAAGATAACCAGCTCGGTAAATGAGACAATATTTCATCAACCCAGCCACCGGCATAACTAAAAATTAATACCACACCAAGGGTAAATAACAGGAAGTTGATTAATAAAGGTAGTAGCACAAAAACCCGCAGTTCTTTCTGCATTAATAAACGTGCACCACGCCCTAAATAAATAAATCCGTTTACCATGTCCATAATGACCTCAAGTTATATCTATCTTTGCAAGCTGAAGGTATATTGTAGTCTTGTTGCCGTCAACTCCCAAGGAGCTTCAATATGCGAGCCATGTTGTTAAATACCTTTGCTAACCCCGGAATTTTTGAACTTGGTCAAGTGCCAAAACCTACGCCCGGCTCAGGCCAAGTGCTTATTCGTAATAT
>DNNY01000093.1 GCA_003497765.1 Oceanospirillaceae bacterium | reverse complement strand
CAATATCGAGAAAATCAGGGCGTTCACCTAAAAAACCTAACACCGCAATCAAGAGGGCGGTTTTAGTACCAAACATATTTATGCCCAAAATGCGGTCATAGACAGTATCTGCTCGTAGTGCCCTAGCCAAGGCCAAGGCCATAACAGAAAGAATGGCCAAACTAGTGGCGGCTAAAACTAACATTAGCTTTTCTCCCCAGTCACTGTTGCCGCTTTAGTTGCCATCTCACCCTCTTTCAAGGACAGCAAAGATTCTTCTTGTAAGGCATGCACAGTGACATGCTTATCATCAATATCAATACTGAGGGTGCCAGGAGTCAGGGTAATGGAATTGGCATAGAGAACACGGGTATCTTTGGGCGTATCGGCAATAGGTAGTTTGGCGATAGTGGGTGATAACTTACTGGCTTTGCCCCACACTAATTTAGTAACAGCAAAGCTAGATACAATAATTTCGCCAGTGAGCCAAGCAAGGTAACGAAAAAAAGACCAACTAAAAGCTAGTTTTTGTGGTTGATCATCTAAACGATCCATGCGTCGGAGTAAATACACGACTAGCATCACAGACAGGAGCCCAAAGGCCAGTAGCAGAGGCTTTAAGTAGCCAGACAAAAGTAGCCAGAAGGCAGCAAGTGCGAAGCCCCAACTTAGTATATAACTGAGTGTTTTTCTTTCCATGCTTGGCATTTAAAAATAACTCAAGTGGCTAAATTTTTTGGCGATTAATCGTCAAAAAGTTAATTTGTTGTTAATCCATCAGCGAGTGGCCATTTAGCCTAATCGGTTTTGCGTCTTTTTTAAACCTTTTTTAGCCAATATAACGGTAAATTTATGTGAGTGTTAGGTGCGTAACCAAAATAGGACAAGAAGACTTAGGTTATTTGTCATAGCTAAAGTATAGGCCATTTTTGTATGCCTGTTATTGATGCTTAATATTCTCTAGATGAATTGCCCCAAAATAAGCGCTATCAACGCAAGATAAGGCCCTTAAAATAGTCACTTTGCGGCTATTATCTCAGATCTCGTGTATTGTTCATGGGTGTATAATTCGTTAAAATAAAACCTGCCAAATCGACCCCCATATTGCCCTTATTTTTTAATCAAAAATAGCCTTCTTTAGGTATAATTATATGTCACATTGGGTGTCAATATTGATCATTAGGGCAAAAGCGCCCAAACGATCATGATGTAAAACCATTTCCGAATTTATTATGAACCCAGCATCAAATATTTATTTGCGCGTTAAGTCCATGTTTTTAGCTATTTTTGTGGTGGCTATTAGCATTAACTTATTTAACACCATTATCCCTATTCAGTTACAAAGCCAATCTTATACGTCTGATCAAATTGGTCTGGCAATGAGTTTATATGCTCTTGGCTCTATTGGTGCTGGGCTGTTTGGCAGCTTCTTAGTGAGAAAAGTGGGGCATATCAGGTCTTTTTCGGCCATGGCCGCCACCCTTTGCATTGTGGCGGTTAGTCATAGTTATATTACCGATATATATGCCACGGGCTTACTGCGTTTAGTGGCAGGCTTTTGCTTAACCTCAAATTTTATAACCATCGAAAGTTGGTTAAATACCATCTCCAATAAATCCAATCGTGGGCAAGTATTTGGTGTCTACCAGATATTTATTGCCATTGGTTTTGGTTGCGGGCCTTTTTTGTTGGCTCTCTCCGCCCCCGAGGATCCAAGACTATTTGGCTTGGTAGCCGTATTCTTGAGTCTGGCACTGATCTTTATGAGCATAACCAGCCTGCCCACGCCCGTGGTGCCCAAAAAGAGCCGACCTATTAGCTTACAACTTATATGGCACTATTCACCTTCGGCTACCTTTGGTTGTATTTGTGCAGGCTTAATTGCGGGTGCTAGTAACACCTTTATCTCCATTTATGCTTTAGATAGGGGATTTGAGGGTATCTTACTTTCATTAGTACTGGGTTCATTTATGCTGGGTGGGTTACTTACTCAATACCCTGTAGGTTTTCTGGCTGATCGCTTCGATAAGCGACTAGTAGCGGCTGGATTAATGATACTTGGTATGGTGACCAACTTTATTATTGTCTTGGAAAGCTATCTGTCTATCCCAAGCAGCGTGATCGTAATTGTGTTTTTGCTATCCGGTGGCTCAGGCATTGCGCTATTCCCTCTAGCCGTCAACCAAATGTTTGACCATATCAATGAACGCCAAGCCATGTCTGCGACTTCTACCATGCAAATCTTGCTGGGTGTTGGTGCCATTCTTGGCCCAATTGTCGCAGGTTTTTTGATGAGTCAGCTGGGCGTTATTTGGCTATATTGGTACCTCATCATTGTGCACTCATTACTGATTGTATTTTTAGTTGTACGTAAGTTATTTGTGCGGACAGAGCGCCTAGAACCAGCAGCCAATTACCAAGTCACGATGCAATCCACAGCTGTATCCTCGCAAATGAATTCGGTGGATGTGGAATAGCTAGTAATGTTCATTAACCTAATAGAATTGGGATAATAATTTATGGCTTATCGCTTAAAAAAGATTGCCTCTTATTAATAACTCGCTAATTAATCTATAGTGCATTCGGTGTGCAATGAAAGGGAGTGTTGGGCCTATTCAGCAAATGGCAAATTATGAATTTGTTAGATCTCCTCGAAAATTTTAAAAGATAAATTTTATTCAATTTATTAAAGTAAATATTGAACTCCAGCAGTAAACAAGTAGATAATATGATTGCGGTTAAGTCTCATAACGTACTGTTTATTTTGGAGTAGATGGTTTTACTAAAGTACCTATTAAAAATAGACAGCGTTTCTTAAAGCCATCCATTTTTTTGGCGCATAATCCAATTTTTAGGCTCGATTGCAGAATATTGTTTGGGGTTGGTTTTAAAGATTTCTAGCCTCGACAATCCATACAAGCTATATGTTTGTCATTGGCATGTTGATGACAGATAGACTAGTTATAAAGCCAAAATTAAGTTTGGAACTGGAAGAGTTATGAAGAAGCCATTAAATAAAACGATTGTTGGTAGCGAAGAATGGTGTACTTTTCCCAGTCTTAAAATACCAGCCATCAAGGCGCGTGTTGATTCAGGTGCCAAGACGTCATCTATTCACGCATCTAATATTCAATCATTTACACGTAACGGGCAAACTTGGGTTAGTTTTGAAGTTTATCCTATTCAATATGATCGTAAAACAGTGGTTCGTTGTGAAACGCCAGTTATTGACAGAAGATATGTCAAAAGTTCTAGTGGGTCTAGAGAAAAGCGATTTGTTATCAATGCGCCTGTCAATATAGGTTCGGATATCTGGGAGATTCAACTGACCCTTACCAATCGTGATTCAATGGGATATCGTATGCTGCTGGGGCGAGAAGCAATGAGTGGGCGTATGCTTGTTGACCCAGATGCTAGCTTTGTACTTGGTGAGAAGTCCCAAAATGAAATAACGAAACTCTATGATATTAAGAATCCAACTAAGAGTGGCCTTAAAATAGGTTTATTAGCAAGCGATCCAGATTTGTATAGCAATCGTCGCATTATGGAAGCGGGTGAAAACCGTGGTCATGAA
>DNNY01000060.1:2889-4108 GCA_003497765.1 Oceanospirillaceae bacterium | reverse complement strand
GCCCGCTTTTAACGCCATGGCGGCGCGGGTCACTCATGTAGGCCCTGTTGGCTGTGGTCAATTGGCTAAAACAGCCAATCAAATGATTGTTGGTACCACCGTTGGCATTGTCGCTGAGGCCTTATTTTTAGCCCAACAGGCGGGGGCGGAACCGGAACGAGTACGGGCGGCTCTAATGGGTGGCTTTGCCGATAGTAAAATCTTACAAATTCATGGCCAACGCATGATAGATGAAGCCTTTTCACCAGGTGCTAGAGCCACCACGCAACTAAAAGATATGCAGCAGGCTAGCAGTTTAGCTCAACAGCAAGAAGTTGACTTACCATTGCTGAGTCGAAGTACTGCCCAATGGCAAGCCATGGTCGAGGCTGGCCAAGGCGAATTAGACCAAGCTGGCTATTTAGCTTGGGTTAAACAGCTTAACCAGCAATAACCCTTGTCCGTTAGAATAAGAAATTTGCAATCAGCTCTTTACCACCTTCGGTGGCAAAGGATTCAGGGTGAAACTGAATACCACTTATGGGATATTGGCGGTGTTTTACCGCCATAATTTCGGCCTGTTCTGAATCCTTCTCAAATCCCGCAATAACTGCCGTAACTTCTAGGCAGTCAGGTATGCTATTTCCCTCAGCAATAAGCGAGTGATAACGCATTATTTCAAGGTTATCAGGAATATTGGCAAATAAACCTTGGCCATTATGGCTAATGGGGCTGACTTTGCCATGCATGGGTAATTTGGCTAATACCACTTTGCCACCAAAACAATGCACGATACCTTGCATACCCAAACAGACTCCCAAAATGGGTATTTTAGGTCCAAGTTGCGTAATCACCTCGGCACATACACCAAAATATTCAGGGTCGTCCGGTGAACCCGGCCCGGGAGAAATAATAATCCGATCGGGTGCGGCAACGGCAACATCAAGTAAACTCACCTCGTCGTTGCGTTTAACGACGATATCAAAACTACCTACCTGCCCCCCTCGTTGCGCTTCTTCCATTATCTCACCGATATATTGGTAGAGATTATAGGTAAAGGAGTCATAGTTATCGATGATCATTATTTTCATGCTTCTGACTCCATAAACTGATTAAGTACTTTACGAGTGCCAGCAAATTTACGCTGAATTTCTTCATATTCATCGGCGGCATTGGAATCATAGACATTACCACCGCAGGTTTGCACATAGGCCTCATCGCCTTTAGCAAAAATCGTGCG
>DNNY01000060.1:570-2622 GCA_003497765.1 Oceanospirillaceae bacterium | reverse complement strand
ATAGCAAAAGTACAATCACCATTAAAGCCAAACTGACCAACGGCACCACCATAGGGCCCACGGCCATCCAACTCTAAATCATCAATTATTTTCATGGCTTCTATTTTAGGGGCACCCGTTAATGTACCTGCTGGGAAGTTGCTAGCTAGGGCACTAAACATATCATGCTGAGGTGCTAAGATACCGACAATTTCACTAGAAATATGTTGCACATGACTAAAGCGCTTAATATCCATTAAGCTGCGTACTTTTACACTGCCAAAGCGGGCTACACGGCCAATATCGTTACGGTGCAGATCAACAATCATATTGTGTTCGGCAATCTCTTTGGGGTCATTAAGCAAGGTGCGGGCTAAAGCTGTATCTTCCTCAACTGTTGCACCACGTTTGGTGGTACCTGCTAAAGGATAGGTTTCCATTTCGCCCTGGCGGAGACGGAAAAGTAATTCCGGGCTAGCACCAATAATTTGTTGCTTGCCAAAGCGCACATAGTACATTTGTGGTGATGGGTTCACCTCACGTAATTGTGCATACAAATTAATGGCATCACCCTGCATATTAAAGCGATATTTAAAGCCCACCTCACACTGAAATACCTTGCCTTCGATAATGGCCTGTTTAACGGTTTCTACTGCATCAGCATGCTGTTGGCGATCCATATCCTCGCCTACCGGCTGAACTTGTAAATCACCTGCTTGAGGAACAGGTTTAGCCAGTAACTCTTCGACTAGGTCAATACGATTTTCTTCGTAGTAGAAGTAAGTCACCTCCCCAGTCATCTTGTCGTAAATCAAACCATCAAGGTAAACGCCAAAACGGAAGCCATCAAACCAATCACTGGTTTGCAGTTTTAAGCTTGGTTCAAAATAATTCATTGCGTCATAGCCAATATAGCCAATCAGGCCACCAGCATATTTACGACTTAATACATTTTGTGGCACCAGCTCACGTAATAAATAATAGGGGTTGTCACTGGTGTAGGTTTCTACCTGACCATCACGGTCCTCAATAGTTAACTCCTGCCCACGAGCAGAAATAGTTTGCTGGGGATCAAAGCCAATCAGTGAGTGACGTGAGATATGGCTATCTTCGCCTAGTGACTCCAGCATAAAACAATGATCGTACTCAGCAGCAACCTTTTTAAAGACATCAAAAAAATCACCTTTAGAGGTGACGGTTACATACTGTGGTTTACGAGGAACCCTAATGGGCGAGGGCTTGTTGGTGTTCATAAAGGTTTTCCTGCATCAAGCTTTTCAGGATGAAATTTTCCGGCTTGTAAGGCTTTTGAGCCACGGGTAACGGTAGCAATACCAACCCCGAGCTGTTTCGCTATCTCCCGCTGAGATAGGCCTTTAGTAAGCAAAGTAAATATCTGTAGACGATGGATAACCTCTTCCTGCTCATAGGGCGTTAATAAGGCTTCCAGAGCTTCCGTCATAGCCGGCAACTGCTTTTGGGCCAGCAAGTAATTGGCTACCTCAGTTAAATCACTTTTTGTCATCATTATCCAACCTGCATCAATGTACTAGTACACTAGCACAGCAAGAATAACTTGTCACCTGTTATTGCGCATTTATTAACACTTATATTTAATCTCAGACACTGGCAAGTAGGCCACAGCAATTGAACAATAGAGTTCTGCTAACAACCACAGAAATAGCATTGGTTTAAAGGTTAGTAGCGCAGCTTAAATGCCCACCTGTTCAAGGCTATCAACCACCCAAGTAGGCTTTGACAAATTGATATCTTCACCATGATTATAGCCACCACGCACGGCCAGACTGCGCACACCAGCATTGTGGGCCGCTAATATATCATTACGGGAGTCACCAACCATTAACGCCTGTTCTGGCGCAATGGAGAAAGCTTCACAAGCTTTTAGCAAAGGCATAGGATGAGGTTTTTTCTCGCTAAAGGTATCGCCACAATAAATTTCATCGAAATATTGCAAAATACCAAAGTGATCAAGGATAGATGGTGTAAAACGGGCTGCCTTATTGGTAATAACAGCTAACTTTACTTGCTGTTCTTGCAAGGTTTGTAACCATT
>DNNY01000060.1:0-354 GCA_003497765.1 Oceanospirillaceae bacterium | reverse complement strand
TCTTGCAAGGTTTGTAACCATTGCTTTACCCCTGGATAAATTGAACTGTAGGCATGCTTTAACTCACCATAAGCATGCATATAACCAGCTAAAAGGGCGTCATATTGAGGATCTTGCTGTTGCGGAATATCAATACTATCAGCTAATACTCTTGCCGCTAAGGCACCAGCGCCATTCCCAATCCAAGTTCTTACTTTGCTGGCTTCAGGCGCCGGCAAACCAAGTTTAACGGCCGCCTGTTGAATAGCCACTTCAATATCAGGCATGCTATCAATAAGTGTACCATCAAGATCAAAAAATACGGCCTTCGGGGCAAACTCAACTGGTTGGTGCCAACGACTAGATAGATCAAGC
>DNNY01000019.1:1454-8106 GCA_003497765.1 Oceanospirillaceae bacterium | reverse complement strand
AGTAAGCGCAGTCAGCGTGGTTTAGGTGCTAGCAGTCAACGCTGGGTTGTCAAGATCGGTAGTGCCTTGCTAACTGATGATGGCAAGGGTCTGGATACCCAAGCTATTGCTGGCTGGGTTGATCAGTTGGCAGCTCTTTGTGCGAGTGGTGTAGAACTAGTATTAGTCTCTTCCGGTTCTATTGCCGAGGGCATGGTGCGCTTGGGCTGGCAACAACGACCAACTGAAGTCTATAAACTGCAAGCGGCTGCTGCCGTAGGACAGATGGGTCTGGTGCAATGTTATGAGGGTAATTTTGCCCGCCATGGCAAGCTTACTGCGCAGATACTTTTGACCCATGATGATTTATCAAATCGCAAACGCTACCTAAATGCCCGCAGTACCCTGCAAGCATTGGTTTCCTATGGTGTAGTGCCTGTGGTCAACGAAAATGACACCGTTGTTACTAACGAAATACGTTTTGGTGATAATGATACTCTGGGTGCTTTGGTAGCTAATTTAGTTCAAGCTGACCTGCTGGTTATTCTGACGGATCAAGATGGTCTATGTAATAAAGACCCACGCCAACATGCTGATGCTGAACTATTACATGAAGTCCGCGCCGGCGATCCAGCTTTGGAGGCTATGGCGGGCAGCGAGGGTGGTGCCCTAGGTAGTGGCGGTATGTTTACTAAGGTCAAAGCCGCTGAACTGGCAGCGCGATCTGGAACGCAGACCATTGTGGCTAATGGCCGCGAAACGGATATTCTGTTGCGCTTGCGTCAAGATGAGATGTTAGGAACTTTATTTGTTACTGATCAAGAACCCTTGGTAGCACGTAAGCAATGGCTTGCGGGTCATTTACAGGTGAAGGGTGAAGTGTGGCTGGATGCCGGTGCGGTATCCGTTTTACAACAGCAAGGAAAGAGTTTGCTGGCAGTTGGGGTGACCAATATTGTCGGTGATTTTTCCCGTGGCGAGATGGTGCAAATTAAAGACCATCAAGGTGCCCTCATTGGCCGTGGCCTAATTAATTACAATGCCCAAGAAGCCGAACAGATTAAGGGCCTTGGTAGTGAACGTATTGCTGCTACCCTAGGCTATGTTAATGAGCCTGAACTGATTCATCGCGATAATCTTGTTTTAGCTTAGTCTTTAGCTAGGGCTAGGTAGTTTTCTATGCCAGCGATCTTGTCTTGCGTATGGTGATTAACATAGATAACAGCCGTTTCACTGCCCGCACAAATTTTTTCAATTAACGCCAATACCAACTGGCGGTTAATATCATCTAGGCCCAAACAGGGCTCATCCAAGATTAGCAAAGGTGGGTGTTTCACCATTGCTCGAGCAATCAATAGCAAGCGTTGATCGCCATAGGATAGTTTCTGAAATGGTTGATCAGCTCGATCACTCATACCCAGCAAAGCTAGCCATTGATCAGCAATACTCTTTTGTCGATCAGACGCCTTGCTATACAGCCCAATACTATCGTAAAAGCCCGAGATAATAACATTACGTAAGCTGATCTGAACGCGGTATTCCCATTGCAAGGCTGTTGATACATAGCCAATAAACTGTTTGATTTGCCAGATACTCTCACCTTGACCACGCTGAAAACCAAATACCAAAATATCGTTGTTATAGCACTGGGGATGATCACCAGTAATAATGGAAAGTACTGCCGTTTTGCCAGCGCCATTGGGGCCGCTTAATTGCCAGTGCTGATTGGGTTCAATGGTCCAGTTTAATTTGTCGATTAGTACAAATTCATCATACTTTATGGTCAGATCCGTAAGCCTTACCAAGGGCTGCGATGGATCTAGTTTGGGTATGCTCGAAAGAGGATCACAGGCGGGTACTGATAACTCTGTGGTTTTTAAATGCAGTAGCTGATAAAGGTTGTTATAGGCTTCTGTATCTTGCTTATCTATCTGGTGTAGCAGTTGACCCTGTTCCATATAAGCAATATGGGTGATAAACGCCGGTATTTCATCAAAACGGTTGAGCACCATTATCATGGGTACCTGCAGGGCAAGCTCCTGCAAATAGTCTTGCAGCAGAGCAAAGGTATCGATATCTAAGCCCTCAAAGGGCTCGTCCAACAATAGTAATTGCGGTTTACAGGATAAGGCACGAACTAGCATAACTTTCCGCGACTCACCTGTAGATAGCTTGCGAAAAGCACGATCTAGCAGATAGTCTAAAGCAAACTTGGTAATCATCTTCTGGGCTGTTTGGGGATCCAAGCAGTCGTCAAAAATAATATTGCGTACAGGTGTGCCAATGCTGATAACATCTAAAATATCAGCATCATCTTTTTGACGTTCCTGATTTATTAATGCTTCTTGCGCAGCAAAAGAGACCACACCGATTCGTTCGGGTAGGCCTTGTAGCTGACCCGATATGATATTACCCGTACCTGTTAAGGCAGCTATTAAAGCCGACTTGCCAGCGCCATTACCACCACTAATAACCCAGTGTTGGCCACTCTGCACTTCCCAGTTTAAATGCTGCAACTGGAAGTGCTCATCAAAATCAACGCTTAGATTATCAAGAATAATGGTCATAGTTTGTCACATAAAGTTGTAAAGTTAGTTTCAGCTTACCCAAGTATTGGTTAGAAAAACAAAAAAGCCAGGCTTAGCCTGGCTTTTCTCTGCTTAATAATGATTAAACAATCTTCTTCATATCAGCCATATGACCACGCAAAGTAGTACCAATGGCTTCAACTGGATGCGCACGCAAGGCAGCATTAACTTCGATCAAGCGCGCGTTATCAACACCCGTATCGTCAAGGTCTAAACCACGACCAATTACATCGGTTTTGATATCTTTCATAAAGTCGCCAAGCAAAGGTAAGCAAGCGTGGTTATATAGGTAACAACCATACTCAGCAGTATCAGAAATGGTGGCATTCATTTCATAGAGCTTCTTACGGGCAATGGTATTGGCGATTAGTGGGGTTTCATGGAGCGACTCGTAGTAAGCCGACTCATCAATGATGCCCGCAGCAGTCATAGTTTCAAAGGCTAGTTCAACACCAGCTTTAACCATGGCCACCATCAAGATACCGTTATCAAAGTATTCTTGCTCAGCAATATCCATATCCCCGGCTGGGGTCTTTTCAAAGGCTGTCTCAGCTGTTTCTGCACGCCAACCTAGTAGGTTTTTGTCATCATTCGCCCAGTCTTCCATCATTACGCGGGAGAAAGTGCCATTCATAATGTCATCCTGATGCTTGTTGTACAGCGGACGCATAATGACTTTTAGTTCTTCTGATAGATCAAACGCTTTGATCTTGGCAGGGTTAGATAGGCGGTCTAGCATATTGGTAACACCACCATACTTGAGGGCTTCGGTGATAGTTTCCCAGCCATATTGAATCAGCTTGGAAGCATAACCAGCGTCAACGCCTTCAGCGACCATCTTGTCAAAGCACAATAGAGAGCCAGTTTGTAACATACCACAAAGGATGGTTTGCTCGCCCATTAGGTCCGATTTTACTTCGGCAATAAAGGAAGACATCAACACGCCTGCTTTGTGACCACCCGTACCAACAGCATAGGCTTTAGCTAAAGCTAAGCCTTCACCTTTAGGGTCATTATCTTCATGCACGGCGATCAAAGTAGGCACACCAAAACCACGTACATATTCGGCACGTACTTCTGAGCCTGGGCATTTTGGTGCCACCATAATTACCGTTAGGTCATCACGCACTTGCATACCTTCTTCAACGATATTAAAGCCATGGGAATAAGATAGGCAGGCGCCTTCTTTCATCATTGGCATAACGGCATTAACAACGGCAGTATGTTGCTTGTCAGGAGTCAAGTTTAGTACCACATCAGCAGTAGGGATTAGGTCTTCATAAGTACCCACAGCAAAGCCGTTTTCAGTGGCATTTTTCCAAGACTGACGCTTTTCAGCAATGGCTTCGGCACGCAGAGCATATGAGACGTCTAGGCCTGAGTCGCGTAAGTTAAGACCTTGGTTTAGGCCTTGGGCGCCGCAGCCGATAACGACCATCTTTTTGCCTTTCAGGGCATTAACGCCATCGGCAAATTCGTCCATATTCATAAAGCGGCACTTGGCTAGTTGCGCCAACTGCTCACGCAAAGGTAAAGTGTTGAAATAGTTGTTAGACATAAATGACACATCTCTTCCAATTAAGTTAGTAAATAGATAGCACGCAGGATACGTATTTTCCCGCTCATTTTAACGCTTTCCCTAATATCCCGTAAATTGATATAAATGCAATGCAGTGTTTCAATATATGCAATACTGGTTGTTGTTATGGTATTATTTGGCTATGGATATTCGCAGTCTTAAATATTTTTTAGCTTTAGCCGAGAATCTGCATTTTGGTCGCGCCAGTGCCGTCTCACATATAAGCCTTTCTACTTTATCGAGACAGATTCGCCAGCTAGAAGAGGATCTGGGGGTAGATCTATTTGTACGGGATAATCGCTCGGTGCAATTGACCCATGAAGGTCAGCTGTTTATGCAGTATGCCAGAGAGGCTATTGGCCAATGGCGTATGGTGCGTAACCAATTAAGTGAAGTGGGCGACCACTTACATGGTGAGGTAAGCCTTTATTGTTCGGTGACAGCCGTATATAGCCTATTATTTGATTTATTTAATGAGTTGCGAGTCGCATTCCCAGAAATCGAAATCAAACTGCATACGGGTGATCCCGGCCATGCCATTGAGCGGGTGCAGGCAGGTGAGGAAGATATGTCCATCGCTGCTCATCCGGGTATTTTACCCCGTGGCTTGGCCTTTAAACCAATTACCATATCGCCACTGGTATTTATTGCGCCCATTGATGATCACGACTTAACTGCCTTACCCCTGCAGGTAGAGTCAGAATCTGCTAAAGAAGATTTTGCTAAAAGCTGGTCACAGGTGCCTATGATTTTGCCAGAGGCAGGCTTGTCTCGAAAACGCATAGATAATTGGTTTCGCCAATTTGCCACTGTGCCCCAAGTTTATGCACAGGTGGCTGGTAATGAGGCTATAGTTACTATGGTCAGTTTGGGATTAGGCGTAGGGGTAGTGCCGAAAATTGTTTTAGACAATAGCCCAGTTGTGGATAGGGTACGTATTTTGCCTTTGCAACCTGAGTTAGAGCCATACAATGTCGGTATCTTTGTGCAACAAAAGAGTTTGAACAACCCCTTGGTGGCGGCCTTTTGGTCGAAAATCCCTGCTGGCAATGAAGCTATTGAGGAGTCAGCCAGCTAGTGCTTGCATGATAAATGCACAGACACAAAAAAACCGGCCTTAGCCGGTTTTTCTAGCACTGTAAGAATTACAGGGCTTTAATTTTAGCGTTTAAGCGACTCTTGTGACGAGCGGCTTTATTTTTGGTGAAAATACCTTTGCTAACACTCTTATCCATAATGGAAACGGCAGTAGCATAAGCGGCTTGAGCGGCTTCTTTATCACCAGCTTCGATCGCAGCGACAACTTTTTTCAGGTAGGTGCGCGCCATGGAACGCAGACTTGCATTATGACTGCGACGTTTTTCAGCTTGGCGAGCGCGTTTCTTTGATCCAGCGGAATTTGCCACGATCTGGCTCCTATATCTTTCAATTAATAAATTACGTTTTAAGGCATGCCTTAAAGAGGTGCGAAATTATTCCTTTTCGTCGACCTTTTGTCAATGTTGATTAGTAAAAATATACGGTTTTTGGCTGCTATTTTGCAAAAATAAGGTAATATGACCTTCAACGAACCTAAATAACTGCCGTTTGGCCATTGCATGTCAGATTCAGACACTTCTTTAACAGATACCAGAGCACCGAACTCCTTTGTACGTTCCAGTTTAGTGGTGGCGACAATGACCATGTTGTCCCGTGTTTTGGGGCTGGTGCGGGATATTGTTATTGCCAGTGTATTTGGGGCTAGTAACGCTGCTGACGCGTTTTTTGTGGCCTTTAAAATACCTAACTTTTTGCGGCGTTTATTTGCCGAAGGGGCCTTTAATCAGGCTTTTGTCCCCGTATTGGCAGAAGTCAGTGCGGAGCAAGACCGACAGGCTTTGCGCAATATGGTTGCTAAGGTATCGGGTACCTTGTTGTTGATTTTATCCATACTCACCATAGTCGCTGTGTTAGCAGCGCCATTGTTAGTTTGGGTGTTTGCCCCAGGGTTTGCTAAGCAACCAGAAAAAATGGCCCTCACTGCCGACATGTTGCGCCTGACCTTTCCTTATTTACTGCTGATTTCCATGACGGGGTTTTTTGGCAGTTTATTAAATCATGCTCGGCAGTTTGCCATTCCGGCATTAACCCCTGTATTCCTTAATCTCAGTCTTATTGGGGCGGCTTGGTGGCTAGCGCCAAAGTTAGCTATGCCCATTACCGCTTTGGCTTGGGGTGTATTAGTGGCAGGTGGCCTGCAACTATTGTTACAGCTGCCCTTTGTAGGCCGTTTGGGCTTATTGGTTAGGCCGCAAATTGGCTTTGCTGATAGTCGCGTTAAACAAGTTATGAAACTTATGCTGCCCGCTCTATTTGGGGTATCGGTGGCGCAGATAAATCTATTGTTGGATACCTTATTAGCATCCCTATTGCAGCCAGGCAGTGTATCTTGGCTATATTATTCTGATCGCTTGATGGAATTACCTTTAGGTGTGTTTGGTATTGCCATTGCTACGGTAATTTTACC
>DNNY01000019.1:0-1179 GCA_003497765.1 Oceanospirillaceae bacterium | reverse complement strand
TGATTGGTGTGCCAGCGGCCTTGGCCCTATGGGTATTGGCAGAACCACTATTAGCTACACTATTTCATTATGGCGCTATGCAAGATCGGGATATTTTGCTGAGTGCAGCCAGTTTAAGAGCCTATGCCCTTGGGCTGTTAGCCTTTATGCTGATTAAAGTATTTGCGCCAGGCTACTTTGCCCGCCAAGACATGAAAACACCTGTGCGTTATGGCATCTGGGCTATGGCCGCCAATATGGTGTTTAATTTGGCACTAATTTGGCACTTTAAACATGTGGGTTTGGCCATGGCCACGACCTTATCGGCCTTTCTAAATGCCGGCTTATTGGGTTGGGGATTAAAGCGTCAGGGCATTTGGCTAGCAACATCAGGTTGGGGCATTTGGTGGTTACGTTTAGGAGTTGCCAATGGCTGCCTACTAGGGTTCTTATTATGGCTAAGGGGCTCAGTTTCAAACTGGCTTGAGTGGTCTATGTGGCAACGTATTGAACACCTAGGCTTGCTGGTGCTGGGTGGTTTAGTTTGTTATCTCTTGGTGTTATTGCTTTGTGGTGTGCGAAAACATCATTTACAGGGCCCTATAGACAAATAATTTATTCTATTTTTCCTGTCTGTAGGTCGCGTCCTGTGGGGCTTTAAGTATATAATGGCGAGCTTTGTTGACAACCGTTATTTGAATTAATAATTTGCTGAGTGCCCAGCCATTATGGAAATAATTCGTGGCCTTTATAACTTGCGAGATTACCATCGTGGCTGTGTAGCTACTATTGGTAATTTTGACGGTGTGCATTTGGGCCATCAACAAGTATTGTCTTTGGTAAGGGAACAGGCACAACAACGCCAGTTGCCTAGCATTGTCATTCTATTTGAGCCTCAGCCTTTAGAGTTTGTTGCTCCGGACAAAGCACCTAGACGCATTACCCGTTTTCGGGAAAAAATTCGTTTGTTGCGTGAGCTTGGTATTGACCGAGTAGTGTGCTTACCCTTTAACGCGCGGTTACAGAATTTAACCGCCATGGAGTTTATTCAGCAGCTATTAGTGGATGGCTTGGGTGTGGCGCATTTTGTGGTCGGTGATGACTTCCGTTTTGGTCGCCAACGCCAAGGCGATTTTGCTTTGCTGCAGCAAGCAGGTGCGACCTATGGGTTTAGCGTGGAAAGCACTCCCAGTTGTTGTT
>DNNY01000034.1 GCA_003497765.1 Oceanospirillaceae bacterium | reverse complement strand
TGCTACGCGGTCCACCTTTCGCCCTAATCCTCTGGGCCTATCTTTGGTGCGTTTGGAAAAAATCACTACACAGCAAGGCGTGTGCTTGCATATTCAAGGTGCTGACCTTATTCAAGGGACGCCAGTTTACGATATTAAACCCTACCTGCCATGGGTAGAATCCCAACCCGATGCAGCAAGTGGCTTTGCCGGGGAAGCACAAACCCTCGACTTACCGGTAAACTTTAGTGCTGCGGCCGAGGCTTACTTGCAAACCAAACCGCAATTACGGGCGTTAATTGCCCAAGTACTCAAACATGACCCAAGGCCGGCTTATCAACAGCAAGATGAGCGTATTTATGGCTGCTTATTACAGCAAGAAAATGTGCAATGGCAAGTGTTGCCAGAGCAAATTTTAGTCACAGCAATAAGCCCGGCCTGATTGTTATGCTGAAACTGTTTTACTCATGCTAGAATAGTGCCTTTGCCCTGTCTGGAAGCGTCTATGAATAGCCAACAACTTATTGCCCTTGATCAGGCTCATGTCTGGCACCCCTACTCCAGTATGGATAATCCTCCGCCTGCTTATCCCGTGGCCAGTGCTGAAGGTGTGCGCCTAAAGCTAACTGATGGTACTGAGCTGATTGATGGTATGGCCTCTTGGTGGTGCGCTATACATGGCTATAACCATCCCCACCTAAACCAAGCCATGCAATCCCAGATAGCGGATATGTCCCATGTTATGTTTGGTGGTATTACCCATGCCCCAGCCGTTACCTTGGCCAAACGCCTAGTCGATATCACCCCACTAGGCCTAGAAAAAGTGTTTTTTAGTGACTCTGGCTCGGTAGCTGTGGAAGTAGCCATTAAAATGGCATTGCAATATTGGCATGCACGCGGACAAGCTGGCAAAGACCGTTTACTCACAGTGCGCAATGGCTACCATGGTGATACCTTTGGCGCCATGGCGGTATGTGACCCCGTAAATGGGATGCACACTTTATTTAAGGGTGTATTGCCGCAACATTATTTCTGCCCTGCACCTCCTGCTGGCTTTGATCGCCCTTTGGCTGATAGCGACCTAGACGAACTAGAAGCACAGCTTAAGAAAAACCACAAAAATATAGCAGGACTTATATTAGAACCCATCGTGCAAGGTGCTGGTGGTATGCGCTTCTATAGCCCAGCATGGTTAACGGCAGCAGCGGCTCTATGTAAACAATATGATGTGTTACTGATTGCTGATGAAATAGCCACCGGCTTTGGTCGTAGTGGCGCCCTCTTTGCTTGTGACCATGCCCAAGTTCAGCCCGATATTATGTGCCTTGGTAAGGCCATCACCGGTGGCACCATGAGCTTTGCTGCCACCCTTACCACCAGTCATATTGCCACGACCATTTCCCGAGGCAAGGCCAATTGTTTTATGCATGGCCCAACCTTTATGGGTAACCCCTTGGCCTGCGCGGTCGCCAACGCTAGCTTGGATTTGTTAGAAGAAAATGACTGGCAAGCTCAGGTCCAAGGCATTGAACAAGACTTACAGCAACATTTAGCGCCCGCTGCTGCCCAAAGCTATGTGGAAGATGTGCGCGTAATGGGTGCCATTGGCGTAGTGCAAGTAAAGGAAGCAGTAGATTTAGCCCGTATGCAAAAGTTGTTGGTTGCAGAAGGGGTTTGGGTAAGGCCCTTTGGCAAGCTAGTGTATGTGATGCCGCCTTATGTGACCTCTGCCGAAGATTTAAAACAACTTTGCGAAGGTATGTTACGCGCTTTAGAGGCCTATTTTTCTGCCTAGTTTTCGCTGCCTAGTTAATACCCTATTAATATCCTAGTGGGGCACTAATCAAAATAGGCATAACAATAGGCAATGGGCTTAATATCTTGTTGCTCTGCGGAACAAGGTTGGCACACAATGGTACCTGATAAGCCACGGTAGTGGCCGCATTGAAGGCACTTACCCTTATGATGAAAATGCCATTCTAAACTAGGGTATTCATGCCATTGCCTACCAAACTCCAATATGGTCTGGCCTTTTAAAAGATCACCAACCCGATATTGCCCCACCACGACTTTTAGTCGATTAGCAATAGCTCGCTGGCGCCGTTGCTCTTCTTCTGGCGCTGCCTCAGGGCCAGTATGAGCCGCCAGAATAGCCATGGTTTGGTCAAAGTCAGAGGTTTGTTGCTGGAATTTCTTCAGGGCCAAATCAATTTGCACGGCCCGCCCAAGGGGCAAAATATAAGCCAGTAAATCAGGATCCCAGTGCCCACCAACGGTATGTAATACTTCGGCTAAGTGGGAGGCAAAAGCGCCATATAAACGCATTTCATCTGGCGTGGTAACTAATTCATAACCCCTAGGGATATGTTGCCAAGTATAATGACTGGCGAATGGATCATCAGTGTCATCAAATAAATCGGACATACACTCCCCCACTCAATGTATAAGTCAAACTAGCATAAGGTCTGACAGTTCACAGGCGGTGACATTAACCCATATCATCATATTCATCATAGCTATGCACCAAGTCTTCAAAGCGACTGTATTTGCCGATAAAGGCCACCCTTACAGTACCAATAGGACCATTACGCTGTTTGCCAATAATGATTTCGGCTTTGCCTTTATCAGGACTATCCTCGTTATAGACCTCATCACGATAAATAAACATGATAACGTCTGCATCCTGCTCAATGGCACCCGATTCACGCAAGTCAGAATTAACCGGACGCTTATTAGGCCGCTGCTCCAAACCGCGGTTTAGCTGGGATAGGGCCACAACGGGACATTCTAGTTCCTTGGCCAAGGCCTTTAGGGAACGGGATATTTCAGAAATCTCAGCGGTACGACCTTCGGTAAACCCTTTTACCTGCATCAGTTGCAGATAGTCAATCATTACCAGGCCGATTTTGCCATGCTCACGAGCAATACGGCGGGCTCGTGTGCGCATTTCAGTAGGACTTAAGCCAGGGGTATCATCAATATACAGAGGCTTATCTTTTAACAGGTTCACCGCACCCGTCAGCTTGGGCCAATCGTCCTGTTCTAACTTACCAGTTCGTACCCGAGTTTGGTCAATACGGCCCAAGGATGCCAACATCCGCATCATCAATTGCTCAGCGGGCATTTCCAAACTAAATACCAAGATAGGCGCATCACCAATAATCGCGGCATTTTCCACAATATTCATGGCAAAGGTGGTTTTACCCATAGACGGGCGACCCGCCACAATAATCAAATCAGAATTCTGTAAGCCAGCTGTTTTAGCGTCCAGATCAGTAAAGCTAGTGGTTAAACCCGTTAAATAATCACCCGCGGTAAATAGCTCATCAATACGTTCAACGGCTTTCTTTAGAATTGGGTTTACAGATAAAGGGCCACCCTCTTTCGGTCGCGCTTCAGCAATTTCAAATACTTTACGCTCAGCTTCGTCCAAGACATCAGCAGAGGAACGCCCAGCCGTATGAAAAGCCGAATCCGCAATATCATTGGCCACGCTGATTAGTTGCCGCAAAATAGCTCGTTCACGGACAATATTGGCGTAGGAGGTAATATTCGATGCACTAGGCGTATTTTTGGCTAACTCACCTAAATAAGCTAAACCACCAATGGCTTCTAGCTCATCAATACGACTTAGTTCTTCCGACAGGGTAATGACATCAATGGGTCGACCCTCACCAACCAACTTGGCCATAACCCGAAAGATTAGCTTATGTTCTTGGCGATAGAAATCGACT
>DNNY01000121.1 GCA_003497765.1 Oceanospirillaceae bacterium | reverse complement strand
AGTTGTTTCATAAAGGACAACAAAGCTATCACCAGCACGTATGTCGAGGGCAAAATCGATATCCCAGCCAAAAATCTTCGCCATTTCCATCAACTTTTTCTGAGATAAGCCGGCTTTCTGGCCATCTACAAACAGAGAGTTTTGAATTGTGCCCTTGGCAAATTGTTGTCGTACTTCAAGCTCGCGCTCAATTCTTTCGATGTCATACCCACCATCACTGTTAAGGCTCACTAAATCCCGTTGTAAGGGATTAATGATATGTAATATTTTTTCGATACGGCCTTGGTTGATAACAAAATCTAGGCGTTGCCCGGGCATGAGCTTGGTTAAGGCTTTGGACTTTTTGGTGGCCTTACTAATACGATAAACATCTTGTGGCGTTAACCCTACACGACGAAAAATAGTCGATAAATTATCACCGGATTTAACCTCTACTGACTGCCAAGCCTCTTCGATTTTGGGTTCGGGTACAGGCAGTTCCTTAATAGTTGGCTCTGCTATTGTAGGTTCTGGTTTTGTCTTGTCTTGTTCAGGCAAGTTAATTGGTATATCGAGCACCACCGTTTCGTTGCTAGACGCGGGCTTATCGTCACTAACAATAAACAGGGTTACCATGGCCACAGCAATTAGGCTGAGAATAATTAAATGAAGCTTAGGGAACGATTTTTTCACAGTTTGTAGAGGGGTGGCTGTAATTTATTAACATGGTTATGACAAGACTGAGGTCCGTGGGTTCCTCTAAATCCTGATTTATAATACTGCTTCGCTAAGCAACTGAGCTTAGCCAGCGCATTGTAGCATGGAGTTGTTCCAAGAGCAGACAATAATAGCCAATAGAATAGCAATTAGTAGTGAGTTCTTTAGTAGATTGTATTTCATCCATCCTCTAAAGTAGTTAAAATAGTCGCCTTTTTCTATTTCACCCAAAAATAAGTGGATGCTATGAGTGCCGTTGACACCAATTTACTAGCCGACCTAGAAATGCGCGGTTTGATTAATCAGATGACTTCACCTGAAGATTTGGTCGAACATCTTAGTGAGTCACGCACTCTGTATTGTGGTTTTGATCCTACTGCTGATAGCCTGCATATTGGTAGTTTAGTGCCACTATTGGTTCTAAAGCGTTTTCAACAAGCCGGTCATAAGCCGTTGGCTTTGGTAGGTGGTGCAACGGGGATGATTGGTGACCCTAGCTTTAAAGCTCAAGAACGTAAATTGAATGACGAAGAAACCATTAATGGCTGGGTGGAGAAACTCAAGCATCAAGTCAGTGGGTTTATTGAATTCAATGATCGAGCCAATAGTGCCACAGTTGTTAACAACTATGATTGGACCCACAATGTTGATGTGCTGACTTTTCTGCGTGACATTGGTAAGCACTTCTCCGTCAATCAAATGATTCAAAAAGAATCTGTTAAGCAGCGTATAGAGCGAGAAGGAGAAGGTATCTCCTTTACGGAATTTACCTATATGATTTTGCAGTCCTATGACTTCTCTGAACTGTATAAGCAATATGACTGTACTCTGCAAATTGGTGGTAGTGATCAATGGGGCAATATTACCGGCGGTACTGATTTAACCCGTCGCCGTTATCAAGGGCAAGTATTTGGTTTGACCTTGCCACTAGTAACCAAAGCTGATGGCACAAAGTTTGGCAAAACAGAATCAGGCACCATCTGGTTAGATGCGAAAAAAACCTCCCAGTATGCCTTCTATCAATTTTGGATAAATACCGCAGATGCCGATGTGTACAAATTCCTGCGTTATTTTACGTTTCTTGATGGAGCTGAAATGGTTGCCATTGAGGAGCGTGACAAAGTAGCCCAAGGTCGCCCTGAAGCGCAAGGTATTCTGGCACGTGAAGTAACGCGCTTAGTCCATGGCGAAGAGGGTTTGCAAGCAGCGTTACGCATCAGCGAAGCATTATTCTCGGGTCAATTAGACAGTCTAACTGATGCTGATCTTAAACAGTTATACCAAGATGGTATGCCTGCCAGTGACGCTGGTGCTGAGCAACTAACATTAGTTGAGGCATTGGTAACCTGTGGCTTAGCCAAATCTAACAAAATGGCGCGTGAGTTTATTGCGAACAATGCCGTTAGTATTAATGGTGAAAAGTGCAGTCAAGTTGATGCGCAACTGACCCCACAAACTGGGTTGCATGGGCGTTACCATATATTGAAACGTGGTAAGAAATTGTTCCATCTTTTACGCTGGTAATAGATGACATTAGAAAGGGGTCTACAGGCAGGCCTGTTTTTTATATTTGCCTTCATATTTTCCTTTATGTATGTCGGCAAAAACAGACTTTTTTTAACGAACTCTGTTGACAGCTTTCTGCAGTCTTATATAATGCGCGTCCCTGGTTAAGGGAGCTGTTTTGTGATTTTCCATAGACGCTTCTAAATCAAGGCCTTAGAGGAATTTAAAGAATTTTTTTAAGGGCGAAAAAGTTAGTAATAAATTGATCTTTTCGCTTGACGCGTGACCATGTGTCTGTATAATACGCGTCCTCGGTTAAGGCAACGGCTTTATGCAGTGTCTTGACCCCGCTCTTTAACAAGATAATCAAGTAATTCGTGTGGGCGTTTGTTGGGATGGCTATAAGACCTAATTTCGGTTAGGCAACTATCAAACAGACGACTCGTGAATTCATTTATGTACATACGAACGTAAATAGGTTTACAACAGGTTTGTTTGAGCAAAAAATTAGATAGGTACTTTGGTACTTATCAAACATTTTTAAACTGAAGAGTTTGATCATGGCTCAGATTGAACGCTGGCGGCAGGCCTAACACATGCAAGTCGAACGGTAACAGGACTAGCTTGCTAGTTGCTGACGAGTGGCGGACGGGTGAGTAACGCGTAGGAATCTACCAGGTAGTGGGGGACAACAGTTGGAAACGACTGCTAATACCGCATACGCCCTATGGGGGAAAGGAGGGGATCTTCGGACCTTTCGCTATCTGATGAGCCTGCGTGAGATTAGCTTGTTGGTGAGGTAATGGCTCACCAAGGCGACGATCTCTAGCTGGTCTGAGAGGATGATCAGCCACACTGGGACTGAGACACGGCCCAGACTCCTACGGGAGGCAGCAGTGGGGAATATTG
>DNNY01000116.1 GCA_003497765.1 Oceanospirillaceae bacterium | reverse complement strand
AAGGGAGTGGTCCCCTCGGTAGGAATCGAACCTACATCTAAGCCTTAGGAGGGCCCTATTCTATCCATTGAACTACGAGGGGGCGGGGGGATATTACGCAAGCTCGATAGCGAAAGCAACAGTCATTTGTTGATGGGATGTCGCTATCATCACATTAGCTAAATGCTAGGGTTAAATTTAGCACAAATAGGCGGGTTGGTTTGGTTTTTCAACGTGTCTTTCGAGATTTACAAGTTTATACATTAATGAGTTTTGCCTCGGAACAAGATAAACTGCATTTTTTTGATCGCGTAAAAATTTAGGTTTGTTAAATGCAGAGTAAGTCATGGCTAAAGTCGCTTCATAGTGAAGCTAATATGATTTATGTTCAGGGTCACAGGGGGGCTCGGGGTGTGATGCCAGAGAATACCCTTGAAGGTTTTGAATATGCTCTTTCTCTTGGCGTTCAATCCCTTGAGCTTGATGTGCTGATGACGCAAGACAATATTTTGGTTGCGACTCATAATAATTATCTTCACCCAGATACTACACGGAATTCAGCAGGAGCTTGGATTCAGTCTGATCAGCTAAGTGTCCACAACTTGACATGGCAGCAGTTAAAAGATTTCAATGTGGGCGCCTGTCGCCCAACTAGTGAGTATCAACAACGATTTAATAATCAGCGTAGCCTTCAAAAGGCGGCTATTCCTGCATTGGCAGATTTATTCCAGCTATTACAACGACCAGAAAATAAATCGGCGTGGCTTAATATTGAGATAAAGTCTGATCCTATTAATTTGGGGCATACGGCTTCTGTCTCTCTTTATGTGATGCGGTTAATAGAGGTAATCGAACAGTTTTGCATGCAGCAGCGTGTGGTGGTGCAAAGTTTCGATTGGAATTTATGCCTAGAAATGCAGCGCGTGGCGCCGCATATTGCGACATCTTATCTGACTAGTGTTGGGCCTGAAGATGCGTATGGAAACAATAATATTTATCCTGACTCTGTATGGATGGGTCCATTAGCCAATGCGCATTTACAAAGTTCTTTACCTGAAGTGATTGCTAATGCCGGTGGTAAGATGTGGGCCCCCTATTTTGATAATCTAACATCGGAAGAAATGACCATAGCCCGACAATTAGGTCTCATTACTTATGCTTGGACAGTAAATGAGCTTGATGATGTCGATACCATGATTGCTATTGGTGTTGATGGCATTATCACGGACTATCCTTTAATAGTTTTGGAGCATTTACGTGCACAGGGCAAAGCCGCTGCATTAATAGCCTAGTCAATCTGTCTAAGCAGACCCCTATACCTGGATTTGATGATGACGTCAGACTTAAATAAGGCTATGATGCGCCCCTAATTTAATGCTTCTTAGGGAATAAACTATGCTTAACGTCAATTCTTACTTCGATGACAAAGTAAAATCCATTGCTTTTCAAGGCCAAGAGTTAGCCACCACCGTCGGAGTGATGGATATTGGTGAATTTACCTTTGGTACCAGTCAATTTGAAACCATGACCGTGATTGATGGTGAGTTGGATGTCAAATTACCAGGTACAGAAAACTGGCAGCGTTTTACTAATGGTGAACAGTTTGAAGTAGCCGCCAATACCAGCTTTGACGTTAAAGTCATTCGGCAAACAGCCTATCATTGTACCTATGCCTAATATTGTCAGCCGCTGTCCCCATTGCCAAAAAACCAATCGCGTACCTCTTGAGCGAGTTAGGGACAAGGCTGTTTGTGGGGCCTGCAAAAGGCCCTTGTTTGATGGCAAACCCGTTGCCGCCTCCAGCACCAATTTTGATGCCCTTATTCAAAGTTATGATAAGGTAGTGGTCGATTTTTGGGCCACTTGGTGTGGACCTTGTGTAGGTTTTGCTCCCGTATTTGAACAAGCTGCTTAAACACGTTCTGGATATCTACGTTTTATCAAAGTGGATACGGAAGCAGAGCCTATGTTGGCTACTAAATATAATATCTGCAGTATTCCCACCCTGATTTCATTTAAAGCTGGAAAGCCCGTAGCTTAAATAAATGGTGCGCTGCCACAACAGCAATTCGAACAATGGCTTAATACGCTAATTGACCATTCATAATACTGATTACGTTTAATCCAGTTGTCTTATCTTTTTTTGATCATCAAAAATACCGGACTGATTTTATTTTGTGTATAGCAGCCGTATAAATTTCTCCTATACTAATTATATCTAGTTGTTTAATAGTAGAAATTTTGGCTCTTTTTCGGCTGGTTATGGTCACTAATTATCTTTATTAATATCTTCGAAGGAAAATTTTTTCCTTAAAAAGTCTAATTATTATTAATTTTAACTAGACATAGCATTCGTTCGAATGTTATAAATATTCTAAAGAATATATTGTCTTGTCTTTTGTCAAATTATCTTTGCAAGACTAAATAATAATTAGAGCTAAGAAAATGGCCTTATCATCGCGTCAAAAACAAATTATTAATCGTTTGCATGAAGTCAATGGTGTGCTTTCTAGTGCCGACATTACGGCATTATTTAATGTAACGATCCAAACTATTCGCAAAGACCTCAACGAATTAAGTGAACTCGGTCTGGTGCGCCGTGTGCATGGTGGCATTAGCTTACCTAGTAGTAATCAAAATGTGTCATTTAGCAATCGCACAGTCATGAACTTGTCGGCGAAGCAGAATATCGCTCGCAAGGTAGTGGAACTATTACCAGAAAATAGCAGTATTTTTCTTGGTATTGGTACCACTCCACAACAGGTGGCCGTCGCCTTGCTAGACCATCCGGGCCTGACTGTCGTTACCAATAACATCAATGTAGCACTCACCTTGTGTCATAACGCCAATATTCAAACCCATCTGGCCGGTGGTAAGGTGCGTATTAATGATCAGGATTTAATGGGATCAGACACCACTGATTTTATGGCTAAATTTAATATTCAATATGGTGTTTTTGGGGTAGGTGGACTCAGCCAAAAAGGCCAGTTACTGGATTTTTCTCCGGAGGAATCCCATGTGTCACGCACCATTATTGACAATAGTGCAACCAGAATTCTGGTTGTGGATCATACTAAATTTGAGCGCTATGCGCCGGTTATTACCGGTGTGCTCAACGATATAGATTACTTAATTATGGACGTTGTTTCTGAACCAATTTATGAACTTTGTAAGAACCTTGATATTGAAGTATTTGAAGTTGGCCCTAATGCCGGAGGTGAAGCATGCTAAAGGTAACTGGCTTGTCCTGTAGCTACAATAATCAACGTGTTGTTGATGATATCAACCTTACTGTGGAAGACGGTGAATTTGTTGTGTTACTTGGCCCCTCAGGTTGCGGCAAATCCACTACCCTAAAAATGATCGCTGGTTTGGTAGAGCCTGAAGAAGGTCAAATTGAGTTGGATGGCAATGATATCACTGAGTTGACACCTGGCCAGCGTAAGTTGGCAATGGTGTTCCAATCCTATGCGTTATTTCCACACTTAACCGTTGCGGAAAATATTTTGTTTGGTTTGCAAGCTCGCAAAGTTGACAAACAAGAACAACAAAAGCGCCTTAAATCTGTAGTTGAATTAGTTGATTTAGGCCCGCAGTTGAGAAAAAAACCGGGGCAGCTTTCTGGTGGTCAGTGCCAGCGTGTGGCCCTAGCAAGAGCCATTGTTGCAGAAGCAAAACTATGCTTGATGGATGAACCACTATCGAACTTGGATGCTAAGTTGCGAGATGAGATGCGCACTGAAATCCGCGCCCTACAACAGCGTCTTGGTATGTCTGTTATCTATGTTACCCATGATCAAGTTGAGGCCATGAGTATGGCCGATAAAATCGTCCTGATGAATGGTGGCAAAGTCGAGCAAATAGGCAACCCTGAAGCATTATACAGCCAGCCGGCTTCCCCCTTCGTAGCGCAATTTATCGGCACACCACCGATGAATATTGTCCCTCGGGGTGACGCATTAGTGGGTATTCGTCCAGAGCATATTGAGATTACAGAACAGGGTATGGCGGCGAAAGTAGTTGGTTGTGATTACCATGGCGCTGATACCATTGTCTTAGCCAATATTAGTGCGGCGGATAAACCTGAGCAATTAATTAAGATTCGTTCACCCGGCCATGTGGTGTTAGATCCAGGTCAAGAAATTTCAGTTCAATGGGATACTGAGTTTGAGCACAATTTTGTCGCTTAAATTCAGTGTGCTGATGAAAAATAGGCAATTAACTATTAATAATAAGAGGAAGAAGTTAATGATAAATTTAAAGAAAAAAATGCTGACATGTGCTTTTGCATCCATGGTCGGCATAAGTGGCAGTGCTTATTCCGCCACTGATTTGACTATGTATTATCCTGTGGCTGTAGGTGGCGCCCTGACCAAAATTGTTGATGGTATGGTTGACGATTTCGAAGCTCAAAACCCTGATATTAATGTCACAGCGATCTATGCTGGTAACTACAATGATGCCCGTGTAAAAGCTTTAGCTGCTTTACAGAGTGGTGAGCCTGCACAGCTATCAGTTATGTTTTCCATAGATGTACACGCGTTACGTAATTTGGATGCCATTGTGGCTTTTGATGATGTCATTAGTGGTGATGAAGAGCGCCAGTGGTTGGATAGTTTCTATCCAGCACTGATGGAAAATGGTAAAGCTGATGGTAAAACATGGGGTGTTCCATTCCAGCGTTCTACTATTGTGATGTATTACAACAAGGATGCCTTCCGTGATGCAGGTTTAGATCCAGAGCAGCCGCCTACAACTTGGGAAGAGTTTGTTAGCGTCGGTCAGCAACTAGTGAAGAAAGATGGTGCCGGCAACGTTGAGCGTTGGGGGGCGATGATTGCTTCTACTGGTTATCC
>DNNY01000028.1 GCA_003497765.1 Oceanospirillaceae bacterium | reverse complement strand
CCAGTAGAACAGCCTGAACAACCTATTCAAGTCGAAGAGCCTGAGCAACCTGGACAAATCGAAGAGCCTGAGCAGCCTATTCAAGTAGAAGAACCTGAGCAGCCTCAGCTTTCATATTTTCAAGAAACAGCTTTTGTTGTATTAAATAATGATGATGTTGATCAAAAGGCTGAGGAGTGGAAAAGAGACAACGAATTTATTATGGTTGACTCTAAATGTGATTCATCAAATATTGAAAGCAAGTCAATGAATAAACAATGTACACATGCATATGAATTATTGAATATTCATTACGCTTATGGCTATGGCTTGTCTGGAGAGGGGCAGACCATTGCCATTATGGATAGTGCTTTTAATGTAAATGAAATTACTGGTGGTACGCATCAAGAGTTTGATAGTGAGGGAAAAATAACAACATCTGGCACTCTTTTCTCAGCTCATCCTGAAATAATTATTGAAATTGATGACGATTCTTATGAAATATCTGCTGATTATCATGGAAATTTTGTTTCAAGTATCGCTGCTGGTAACCATGATGGTATTGAAGATGACATAAATATTATGGGAGTCGCCTATAATTCAAATTTACATATATCTGATTACTATGGCTCTAATGGCCAAAACTTTCACCCTGATTATTGGGCCGAAGCAACATATTCAGCTATAGACGCAGGTGCTATTGTTCAAAATAATAGCTGGGGGCTTCCAATCTTGAAATGCACGGAAAAAGTTAACGGAAAAAAAGAATGTAATGAGCAATCAGTTAGTGATATCCAACAAATTATTCTAGAAAACGAACTTAATTCAGTAGCTGATGTAATAAGTTATTTAAATCTAGATTACGGTCTTACTGATGATTCTGTAAATAACTATATTACGGCTTTGGATAACTTTCAGGAACAGGGTGTAGTTGTATATGCGCTATCTAATGATAACTATAATAATATGAATGATGCAGATTTAAGCGCTGGTTTACCAGAGTTTTTTCCTGAGTTAGATGAAGCATGGATAACTGTAGCTAATGTTGATTTTATTGGAAGTCAATCTATTACAGATAGCAGTGTAGGTAATAAAACAGAGTATTGGGAAGTATATCAATCTCAATTTACAGAAAACCAAAATTCTATTGAAGAGAATGGTTCAAATACAGAAACTAACCAGAATGAATCGACTGATTATAATGATAATATTTATCTTCTTTCTGCTCCATGTGGTCAAACAGCAAGTTATTGTTTGATCGCTGATGGCACCTGGTTAGAGGGGGCTACAACAATTGTTGAGGGTATACATCAGTATGAATCTAATCTTGGTACCTCCTTTGCCGCCCCGCAAATTTCAGGTGGCGTAGCACTGCTAGCTGAAGCTTTTCCTAACCATACGCCAGAACAACTTGTTGATCGTCTATTAGCCTCTGCTAACAATAGTTTTTTTACCAATGAAGAAACGGATGGTAAATATGGAATTACTGACTTTGGTAATGGTGTAGAGCACCAATATAGCTTCAATTTTGGCCATGGTTTTATGGATTTATATGCCGCATTAAACCCCATCGGGGATAAAAGTGTTTTATTTGGTAAATCCATCGACAATAGTGTAAGAATCAACTTAGACGATTCTTACTTATTAACAGACAAAGCTTTTGGGGATGCTTTGCAAAAAGCCTTCCAAAATGACTTCATAGTTTTCCATGATGGTCTAAATGCCGGATTTGGATCTAAGCTTACTAACTCTATTAGTCAAACAGCATCAAGTAGTCAAGGTATAAGCCTTAAACAGCTATTAAATCAAGACAGGGTCAAACAACCAATCAATAGCTTTAATACTAATAGTCTAACTATATTACAGCCAAGCCTTAACAAATCATTACCTTTGCAGTGCTTATATGCAGGCTATAGCACTATTGATATGCCAGATATTTCATACTTAAATTCTGCTGCATTAGGTGCGGGCATAAATGGTGCCGTTAACCTTTTTGATGGCCACTTATTATATAGCTTTTCACAGTCTCTAGAGAGTACCGATAATAACTTAGGTCAGGATAAATCATTGGTTCTAGCCTACTCAAGTAATCAGAATAGTGCCACCCGAGCTGCTATAGCTTCTGGTTTATCTATGGAGCAAGGTAGTTTACTTGATAGTGTTGGATCAGGTGCTTGGGGTATGGATCAAAAACATGCACAAACCACTTATATGGCACTTACTGGTGAGCACGATTTAAGTCATGATATGTCCTTAAAAATGATGGCTGCATTAGGTCGAACTCATATGGATTCATCAGCAAAGACATTATTTGGTGGTGCTGAAGGGATTGTAACGAAGCATATTGATCTGCAGCTTAATAAGAGTCAAACCTTTATAAAAGGCGATTTATTGACCTTTAAACTGTCGCAACCTTTACGTGCTAATGCGGGTCAAATGACTATTAATATGCCCCAAGGTTCTGATGCTGATGGTAATTTACACTATAAGCAGAAAACTTTTGATATTAAACCAAGTGGACAGCAACTTGATTTTGGTGTTAATTATCACGCCGAAATCAACTCTCAATTTACTTTGGGTTTAAATAGTTTATATACCAAACAGGCTAACCATAATAAAGACAATCCAGACCATTACTCTATGACTATGACAATGGCTTGGGATCAAATTAAATTTGGTATGCGTGGTGAACAATTTGAAGCAGGAGACCTTAAACGATCTGCACAGCTAAGTATTGGTAATAAGTTTTGAGAATAAGCACGTCAATAATGCCAATAGCCGCCTTATTGGTGGCTATATTGGCTGGTTGTGAATTAGTACCAAATGTTGAAAACAAGAAAACAGTTGGGTGCCATACTAAGCATATCAATTGTCAGCGTTTGGATTATAAATCATTGCCTAAATTCGTCACCAGTTTAGAGGGTCTAACTAGTAACTGGACATTCAAGCTAAGACCAAATGCACTAAACCAACTTAATGTTGTCGGACTTAAAACTAATAAAATTCAATTGCTGACATTTGACGATTATTTATATGCTCTCCAACAGAGTCCAAATGATATTTATTGGCTGATTAAACAAGCTGATGAGGAAGGCTATAGCCCTTATCAAAGGTTCCTATTAGAACAGGTTTACTTACGTTCTATAATCGATGGACGTCAATTTTTGCGCAGCAAATAGATGTAGCATTTATATCGAGGTGCTATATTTATTTAAGATTTCAAGATAATTTAGCAATCTTATAAACAATTTGTAGGCCTGGGCAAACCAGCAATTTTGGCAGCTAATTTGGCAGGGCTATCAGGGAAAAGGGTTAATAGGTAAATACTATTACCTTTATCTGGTCCGAGAGCTTTCTTAACCATTTTCACTAATATACGCATGGCAGGGGATATACCTGTATCGGTATAAAACTGGCGCAATAGTGTGATCACTTCCCAATGTTCAGATGTCATCTTTATATTAACGGTACTGGCTAAATACTCGGCAACATCGGTATTCCAATCACTTAATTTACATAGATAGCCATCTTTATCTAATTCAAGCTGCATTGTTATTTACCAGCTAACACTATTAGTGTGATTAGTCGTTAATTTAACAAGGCCTGCCATATCCAGTGGCTTGGTAGATTGCTTAGCTACTAAACCCCGCATTTCATTATGGCTTTGCATCACATAGATTGAGCAATGAGGTTTAGTTAGCTGGTTTTGGTTATAAACACCATCATCCATTAAGACAATAGCGTCATCCTCTTGAGCAAGCTCAAGAAGTCGTGCCAAATCAGCCTGGCTTAGATGGGTTTGTATAATATGTAACATCTTAAAACACCATAATATGCTGGTGGTTATGCATTAATTCAGTTACTTGATTTGTATCTAGCAACTTATACTCCACAGGTAAATCATTGAGCCTATCAAGACTAATATTTTGCTCATTTATGGAGGCCTTATCGATATAGATTTGTTCGATATCATATATAGGAAAGGCTTTTAGAATATTACCTATATGTTTAAACGGTGTTGTATGTTGGCTATGCAGTAATAATTGCTGTAAACCCGCACCTTGATATAAGAGGCTAGGGGATTGTTCAAAAGTAGCCAGTATAAGAGCTATATCCAATGCATCTTTGGCATTAGTATTACCATAGGGTGTACTGCGCATCACAATCAATGTGCTCATTGTGAAGCTCCAAAAGTGACAACTCTATCGCAAGTAATAGTAGCACCCGCTAATTGGCCCAAACCAGCTAACTGAAAGCCTGAAGCTAGATTATGGGCACTCAGCTCATAACGTTCACTTTCTGTTTTATCAACAATACCATTTTGCAGAGCTGCAGCAATGCAAACATCTAATTCAAGTTTATTTTCGAATTGTAACTGTTGCCACATCTTAGTGATATTTAGTTCGCCCTGAGCAGGGGTGCGCAGGCTAGAGGCCGTTAGCACACCTTGTTGATAGAAAAACACTCTTTCTACCTTATGCCCCTGTGCTAGAAGCGCTTGAGTAAACTCAAAAGCGGATAACGCCTGACTTTGTTGGTCAGGTCCACAACGTACAATAATACAGTAGTTTAGTAAGTTCATAGCTGGCATCTTTGGTCGCCATAAATAAAAAAGCCCCGCTAATTATTATACATTAGCGGGGCCTTAATCAGATAGCGTCTTTAGTCGTTGGAACTAAAGGCACTTAACAGATGCAACAACATGGTAAACAAGTTATAGATATTTAGATAAAGACTGACTGTCATCATCACATAGTTGGTCGCACCGCCATGGATCATACGGCTAGTATCAAACAGAATTAAACCTGAGAATACCAATACACCAACGGCCGAAATGGCAAGTTGTAACGCAGGCATAGCAAAGAAAATATTGGCGATGCTAGCTAGGACAACAACAATTAGACCTGTTAGCAAAAAACCGCCCATAAAGCTAAAGTCACGGCGGCTACTAATTGCATAGGCAGATAGGCCTAAGAAGGTAATACCAGTTAAGGCCAAAGCAGTGGCTACAATCTGACCGCCGTTAGCCATACCCAAATACAAATTGAAAATTGGGCC
>DNNY01000004.1 GCA_003497765.1 Oceanospirillaceae bacterium | reverse complement strand
TGCGGGTGTTGGTAAAGGGGAAGATCGTGCCCGGGAAGCGGCTGAAGCGGCTATTCGCAGCCCTCTTCTGGAAGATGTTGACCTCAATGGCGCCAAAGGTATTTTGGTCAACATTACCGCTGGCTTAGATATGAATCTGGGTGAGTTTTCCGAAGTCGGTGCAACTGTAGAAGAGTTTGCTTCTGAAAATGCCACAGTGGTTATCGGTACAGTTATTGACCCTGAAATGGTCGATGAATTAAAAGTTACAGTGGTGGCGACAGGTCTAGGTGGTTCATCAGGAAAAAAGAATGAACCATCCGTAAGTGCTGTGGTCAATAATCATAAGTCGACTTCATCACAGTCAACTGATGGGGCTTATAAAGACCATTCAGCCAAGACAACTAGTGAGTCGCCACAGGCAGCAGGTTTAGCTGAATCACAAGGTGATGCGGCGGGTACGATAGATTATTTGGATATTCCAGCGTTTTTGCGCCGTCAGGCGGATTAAATGCAAAAACTTCGCCCGACCTTGTGTAAATTGTTTAGCATATTCCCCTTGGGGGCACAATTCTAGTGTATAATATGCGCCGAATTTTAAGTCAAGGTTAATGGCGAAATGGTTAGACAACGTACTCTCAAAAATGTGATCCGCGCTACCGGTATTGGTATCCATACTGGCAAAAAAGTTTATTTGACTTTAAAGCCTGCTCCAGCCAACACAGGTATCGTTTTTTGTCGCACAGATTTGGATCCCGTTGTCACCATAGAGGCTAATGTTGACAATGTAGGTGATACGACACTCTCCACAAACCTGGTCAAGGATGGGGTTCGTGTTTGTACAATTGAACACCTAATGTCAGCATTTGCCGGCTTAGGTATCGATAATGCTTATGTCGAGTTAAGTGGCGAAGAAGTGCCCATTATGGATGGCAGCTCGGCACCGTTTGTTTTCCTATTGCAATCAGCTGGCGTAGAAGAACAGAATGCACCGAAAAAGTTTATTCGTATCAAAAGCCCTATTCAGGCTAAGCACGAAGATAAAAAAGCCACATTGTTGCCTTATGAAGGCTTCCGTGTCGGTTTTACCATAGATTTTGATCATCCTGTATTTGACAAAGATAACTGTACTACTTATCTGGACTTTTCTAGTACCTCCTATGTTAAAGAAGTGAGCCGTGCTCGTACTTTTGGCTTTATGCGTGACTTCGAATACCTGCGTTCCAAAAATTTGGCCTTGGGTGGCAGTATGGATAACGCCATTGCCGTTGATGATTTCCGCGTCCTTAACGAAGATGGTTTGCGCTACAAAAATGAGTTCGTCAAACATAAAGTTCTTGATGCAGTTGGTGATCTCTATCTGCTTGGTAACAGCTTAATTGGTCAGTTTGAAGGCTATAAGTCAGGTCATGGTCTAAACCACCTATTGTTACGTGAGTTAGTTGCCAATAGAGAGTCTTGGGAAGTGGTCACTTTTGATGATGAAAATTCAGCACCAATTGCTTATATGGCACCTGCAGCTGCATAGAAAATAAGCTGAGAGGCCATTGCTTAGGCGCATTAGTAAATTCTTACAAAGCCGGTTTAATTTTACACAAACCGGCTTTTTTATTGCCTTTTATAAGTTGAGGTCAAAATCTTAACCCCTTGCTAGGTTTATATGGCAAAAAAGGCTTTAAAATTATGGGAAAATCCCCATAATACATGATGATAAATTTTTAAATGGCGATCCATCTTTTCCACTCCATAGGCTATCCTGTAAATTAGTCCGAGTAACAAGCCATCAATTGACACATAATGAAAAAGAAAGAAGGCAATGTTTAATATTCTCCAGTCCATTTTTGGCAGCAAAAATGATCGCGAAGTTAAGAAGCTTAATAAAATAGTCCAATCCATTAATGACTTGGAAAGCCAATGCCAAGGTATGTCAGATAGCGATATTGCTGCTAAGCGGGGCGAATTTAAGGAACGTTTTGAAGCCGGTGAAAGCTTAGATAAGCTATTACCAGAGGCTTTTGCAGTATGTCGAGAAGCGTCCGTTAGATTTATGGGCTTACGCCATTTCGATGTGCAGATGATTGGCGGTATGGCTTTACATAAAGGTAAAGTAGCTGAGATGCGCACGGGAGAAGGTAAAACCTTAGTGGCTACCTTAGCCGTATATTTAAATGCTATCCCTGGTAATGGTGTGCACGTCGTCACGGTAAACGATTACCTTGCCAATCGTGATGCTGAATGGATGCGTCCCTTATATGAAGGCCTTGGCTTAAGTGTAGGGGTTATTGTGGGTGGTCAAGATAACCAGCAAAAACGTGCTGCTTATGGCTGTGATGTTACCTATGGCACGAATAATGAGTTTGGCTTTGACTATTTGCGCGACAATATGGCCTTTAGTGTCGCTGACAAAGTTCAGCGCCAACTAAATTTCGCTATTGTTGATGAAGTTGACTCAATCCTTATCGATGAAGCGCGGACCCCATTAATTATTTCTGGTCCGGTGGAAGACAATACGGCCATTTACCAAACCATCGATAAACTGATCCCGAAACTGGATAAACAAACCGAAGTTGAAGGTGATGAGCAGCCATCGGGACACTATACTTTTGATGAATCCCAACGCGCCATCGAACTGACTGAAGAAGGGCATTTATATGTCGAAGAACTGCTGGCTGAGGCCAAGTTACTGCAAGCCGGTGATAGTTTATATGCCGCAAGTAATTTAACCCTGTTACACCATATCTATGCTGGACTTCGTGCCCATGTGGTATTCCAGAAGAACGTCGACTATATAGTACAAAATGGTCAGGTGGTGATTGTTGATGAGCATACGGGTAGGACCATGCCTGGTCGTCGCTGGTCTGAGGGTATTCATCAAGCGGTTGAAGCCAAAGAAGGGGTAGAGATTCAAAAAGAAAGCCAGACCTTGGCTTCAACAACCTTCCAAAATTACTTCCGTTTGTATAGTAAACTTGCCGGTATGACAGGTACAGCTGATACCGAAGCCTTTGAATTACATCAAATTTACGGTTTGGATGTATTGGTGATTCCAACCAATGTGGATGTAAAACGTCAGGACATGAATGACCTTGTTTACCTGACTCTAGAAGAAAAGTTTGCTGCCATTATCGAAGATATAAGCCACTGTGTTAGTGAGCAACGTCCTGTTCTAGTGGGTACTGCATCCATTGAAATGTCGGAAATGATTTCTCAGGCCCTGTCTAAAGCCAGTATCGAACATAATGTTTTGAATGCTAAGCAGCATGAACAGGAGGCCCATATTGTGGCTCAAGCTGGCCGTCCCGGTGCTGTAACCATTGCCACCAATATGGCAGGCCGTGGTACCGATATTGTGCTAGGCGGTAAGCTAGAGGCCGAATTAGAAGCCCTGGATGCGTCAGCAACGGCTGAGCAGAAAGATGCTGTTAAGGCCGAGTGGCAAACACGCCATGATTTGGTATTGGCTCAAGGGGGCTTGCATATTATCGGTACCGAACGTCATGAATCGAGGCGTATCGATAATCAGCTTCGTGGCCGTTCTGGCCGCCAAGGTGACCCTGGTTCGTCACGTTTCTATCTGTCTTTGGAAGATAATCTCTTACGTATCTTTGCCCCCGAGCGGATTAAAGGCCTGATGCAAAAGCTGGGTATGGAGAAAGGTGAAGCCATCGAACACCGCATGGTGAGCAATGCTGTGGAGAAGTCTCAGCGTAAGTTAGAAGGCCGTAACTTTGATATTCGTAAGCAACTTCTCGAATATGATGATGTTGCCAATGATCAGCGCTCAGTTATCTATGAACAGCGTAATGACTTAATGAACGCCGACCAGATTAGTGAGGTTATTGTTAACATTCGTCAAGAAGTGGTTAATAGTAATATTGACGGTTATATTCCACCACAAAGTTTGGCAGAGCAATGGGATATTCGGGGTTTAGAAGAATCTTTAGCTAAACAATTTGCCATGCAGATTCCGGTGCAGAAATGGCTCGATGAAGACGATCGTCTGCACGAGGATACCCTGCGTAATAAAATCCTTGATACGATCGCTGAACATTATACTGCGAAAGAGTCTGTAGTGGGTGCTCAGTCAATCCGTACTTTTGAAAAACAAGTGATGTTGCAAGTGATCGACGCGCGCTGGAAAGAGCACTTGGCAACCATGGATATGTTGCGCCAAGGTATCCACCTCCGTGGTTATGCACAGAAAAACCCCAAACAGGAATACAAACGTGAATCCTTTGAATTATTCCAACATTTGCTGTTTGCTATTAAGGAAGATGTGATTAGGATTTTATCTCATGTGCAAGTGCGTTCACCTCAGGAAATTGAAGCAGAAGAACGTCAACGGCGGTCTGTTGCTCAGCAAGCGATGGAGTTCCAACATGCTCAAGCCCAGGCGGCCTCACGCACTGCCCAATCTGCCGCTGCAGCAGATGCAAAAGTAGCTACAGCAAAACCAAAGGTGGGGCGCAATGAGCCTTGTACCTGTGGTTCGGGCAAAAAATATAAACATTGTTGTGGCAAACTAGCCTAGCTATATAAGGACGTAATATGGCCGTTGGCGCAGAACAGAAAATTAATTATTTTCCCGTTGCTGGCTTTAAATTAGGCACCACCAGCGCTGGTATTAAAACACCTGGGCGTAAAGATCTGGTGATTATGCAGGCGCAGCCAGGAAGCACTATGGCTGGTGTGTTTACCGCCAATGCTTTTTGTGCCGCACCAGTGCATATTTGTCGACAACATTTGGCCACCCAACAGCCGTTATTAATGGTTGTGAATACGGGTAATGCCAACGCTGGTACAGGTCCACAGGGCATGCAAGACGCTTTATCAACCTGTGCTGCTGTAGCTGACCTAGCGGCTGTTTCTGCTGCTCAGGTATTACCTTTTTCTACTGGCGTTATAGGCGAGCATTTGCCTATGCCATGTTTGCTAAATGCTTTACCCCAAGCCTATGCTAATCTGACTGAGGATGGCTGGTCTGATGCGGCTGAAGGCATACTCACCACCGATACCCGCACAAAGGGTGCCAGTGTTAAGCTGCAATTGTCTGGCACGGAGATCACCTTAACTGGTATTGCCAAAGGCTCAGGTATGATTCGGCCGAATATGGCGACCATGTTAGCTTATGTAGCAACAGATATTGGTCTTTCCCAAGACCTGACCCAAGAGCTGGTTAGGGATGCCACTGAATTAAGTTTTAATCGTATTACTGTCGATGGTGATATGTCGACTAATGATTCTTGTATGTTAGTTGCCACGGGTGCTAGTGGTTTGACAGTTGCATCCGGCACAGCTGATTACCATGCATTAAGAGAAGCTTTAGTTAGTTTAATGCAAACCCTAGCCCAAGCCATTGTGCGTGATGGTGAGGGTGCTAGTAAATTTATTGCCATTACCGTAGCAGGTGGTCAAAACCCACAAGAGTGCTTAGATGTAGCCTATGCTATCGCCCATTCTCCCTTGGTCAAAACAGCACTCTTTGCTGCGGATCCAAATTGGGGGCGTATTCTGGCTGCCGTGGGTTATGCAGGCATTACTGATTTAGATGTTGAAAACCTAACTATATATTTAGGCAATGAATTACTAGTAGCCAATGGCGGTCGGGCCGATAGTTATACGGAAGAGGCCGGTCAGGCAGTAATGGATAAAGATGAAATCACCATTCGGGTAGACCTTAAACGTGGAAATTCCACAGAAACAGTATGGACCACAGATCTCACCTATGAGTATGTGCGTATCAATGCCGATTACCGGAGCTAGGCTAAGCTAATGGCGAAAGTGGATGTGGCAGCGGGGATTCTTGTTGATGGTAAGGGTCATATTCTGTTAGCCCAACGTGCAGATCATCAGCATCAAGGTGGTAAGTGGGAATTTCCCGGTGGTAAGATCGAAGTGGGTGAAACCCCTGAACAAGCCTTATGTCGAGAATTACAGGAAGAGTTGGGGGTGCAAGTTGAGCCCCAAGATTGTCAATTATTTCAGCATATTACCTATGACTATCCTGATAAGCAGGTAAGTTTGCGGTTTTATATTATCAAGCGCTTTGCTGGCACTCCTAAGGGAGCAGAAGGACAGCCTTTACAATGGGTTAATGCAGAAGCATGCCAAGCATACACCTTACCTAAAGCCAATAAACCCGTGCTCGAAGCCTTATTAAAAGACTGGCCAAATTAATAGCCTTAGAATTTACTTTGGATTGTCTTCTTCCGCAGCTAGGCTATTGGCTACTGCTTCATTGATCTCTTCCGCAACGGCTGGTACAGCCTCAGCTATTTCTTCAACCCAATCTTCTACTTGCTTTGGGTCTACTTGGGCTAGGGATTCAACCACTTGCCCCGCTTCCTCGGGCACTGTTTCTACCAATACAGTCGCCACTTCAGCTGCTTGTTCAGGGGTTTCCTGAGCAACAGTAGCCATAAATTCAGCCGCTTCGCCAAGATAGTTTTCATCTCCTTCAGCTGCCAGAAAAGTATGTAATTCATCATCAGGACTGGCGGCAATCGA